>JAFZFU010000044.1 GCA_017555745.1 Bacteroidales bacterium | reverse complement strand
TGCAAGTGCATATATATTTGACAAAACTTGGGAATACGACTTGAATGAAATGATTTCTGTCTACCTGCATTCTTTCGAAATCGATTCCAAGGATAATATGTACATTTGTTTGGAACGCTCGCAATTGCCACGAATGGATACTTTGCCCATAAAATACTCTCAGTCGTTGGCAATGGAATGGACCCACTGCATGTTGCGATATTCTCCGGAATTTATACCTACGGGAATAGTGCAAAATCCTACCATGTATATACCAAGCGGACATACAATGGGCGGATTGGTGTGGCTAAATACCACCGTAGATACTGCAACGAACAGCTTATTCTTAATGGGATTTGCAGATACAGATTACGACTCGCTTAAATACAACGGCACCCACCTCGATCTTAGCCGTAACGCTTGTTGGATGCGTCTTGATGCCGACGATTTAAGCTTTATTTCGTATGGTAAGGCTCGTGCCGACGATTACTGCAATTGGAAAAGAACATACATGCTTGTGGACAAATGGCGACGTGCTCATAACGGATCGTTTGCTGTAAAAGACAACAGAGTATTTTGTCAAGTGAAGTTCCAATCCAATATACTGTTTCAAGACACTATGATAAATAGAGGATATGGTATGGGCCTTTTTGTTTGGGACTATGACGGACACGAGATTGCCTTTATCGACTACAACTCCGAAGGTAAATACGACGAACAAGGATATATTCATCTAAAAGATAGTTCGGTATGGGTTAGCGGTACATTATGTTCGGCTGCCGATTTGGGTGGATTCCATGTCAACTATTATGGAAACAGCACAGCCTATATTGCACGCTACTCCGACACTGCTTTTATGAATCCTTATGTATACGACTCCACCGGTCATGGAGGTGGCGATGTACATATCACCGTAGTTGGCGACGAAGAGGCTTTTGTTGCATATCCTAATCCTTTTAGACAAAGGGTAACCATCCGGGTAGAAAACGGCGACTTGAAAATAGAAAACGGAGTAGCAACAGCATGGCTTACCGATATACTGGGACGTCGCGAACAAGTATATCTCGCAGCCGAAGCACCCGGGAGATACACACTCGACCTTACGGCTCGCCCTCAGGCCACATATTTGCTAACGATTACTACCAACACCGGTAAAACTCATACAATACGACTGATGAAAATGTCAGATATTTTCTCAAGATAGATAAAAGGACGCACCAATAAACGTGCGTCTTTTTTGCTTTTATGTATCCTATATACAATTTGTATGGCAGCCATGCTTAATTATTAATACTGCATTTATTAATGCCGATTGGCAGTGGGCAAAGAAAAAAGAGACCTTATCTTATCCGATAAGGTCTCTTTTTATAAATATAGTCTTGGACAGACTATTGGTTATTTGCTTGTTTTGTTTTTGATAACGTTTACCAATGCTATAAGGAATCCCAATACTATAAAACCACCTGGAGCCAATACGAAAGCCAACATACCATCGCCTGTAAATTCGGGTTTGAAACCGAAAGCCGATACATTGCCTAATATTTCGCGTATCAATCCTAAAAGAGTCAATGCCAATGTAAATCCCAATCCCATAAACAATCCGTCCATAAGCGAATAGAAAGGAGTATTTTTAGAAGCAAAGGATTCGGCACGAGCCAATACCACACAGTTTACCACGATAAGAGGAATAAACAACCCCAAAGTGGCATACAAATCGGGGATATAAGCTTCCATTGCCATTTTAAGTATGGTAACGAATGTGGCTATAATTACTATAAACGCAGGTATACGCACCTTGTCCGGAATAAGATTTTTGACACACGATACCACCAAGTTAGACATCATAAGAACAAAAGTAGTGGCCAATCCCATACCGGCACCATTGATAGCCGATGTGGTAACACCTATGGTGGGACACATGCCCAATACAAGAACAAATACAGGATTTTCTTTTATCAATCCGTTTTTCGCTATGGTACTAATCTTCATTACTTGTTTCCTCCATTATTTTTTATTGCTTCGTAAGCACGGTTTATAGCATCACAAAAAGCACGCGAGCTTATAGTAGCAGCTGTTATAGCATCTACTTCGCCACCATCTTTTTTTACAAATAGTGGGTTGTCTTTTGCATTCATACCTATCACACATCCTTTGCCACCTTCTTGAAACCAAAGGTCGGCTTTGGTGCCAAGACCCGGTGTTTCCGATGTTTGCAGTATTTGGTAGCCTGTTATGTTTCCATCTTTATCGATACCTACCATTACTCCTATATATCCGCTGAAGCCCTTGTTTGTAAACGAGTTTACGGCTACTCCTACATAGTCGCCGTTGCTGTTGTAGGCATAGTTGCATACAACCTCTTCGCCATCCAACTCTACTGTTTTCGAGTCGAGGGTGGCAAATTCGGGTAGTACTTGTTTGATAGCGGCTTCTGTTTTTTGCTTTTGAGCCAACTTTATAGGTTCGGTTGTAGCAGTATTCATTGCCGACAATGCCACTGCCGATATAAGTGTAATAGCAGTAAGCACAACAACCATATTAACCAACGATGATTCTAATTTCTTTGCCATAGACTATGTCCTCCTATTTTGCAAAACGTTTTGGTTTAAATCCTTTATTGATAAGTGGTGTAACGGCATTCATAAGCAGTATTGCAAACGATACACCTTCGGGATATGCACCCCATGTACGGATAATGATGGTAAGTAATCCGCAACCTATACCAAATACTATTTGTCCGGATTTCGACATCGGCGATGTTACCATATCGGTAGCCATAAATACGGCACCTAATAATAAACCACCGCTAAGTACGTGATACATCGGTGCTATGTATGATGCAGGTGCTATCCAATGTAATATGCCTGCAAATACAAATGCCGATAATATAAACGATACCGGTATATGCCACGAAATTACTTTACGACACAATAGGTATATACCTCCTATAAGTATTGCTATAGCCGATACTTCGCCAAGCGATCCACCATGTTGTCCTATAAGCATAGTCCAATAATCGGGTAGGTTTTGAAGAACGCTCATATCGCCGGCTTTTACAGCTTCTTTTATCAATGCCAAAGGTGTTGCACCTGTGGTGGCATCGGTAGTGGCAGCCGTTTGGGCCAAGTCAAATATATTGTTGGCTTTTGGCCATGTGGTCATCTGTACCGGGAATGAGATAAGCAGGAACACACGACCTACCAAAGCCGGGTTGAATGGGTTTTTGCCCAATCCGCCAAAGGTCATTTTTCCTACTGCTATTGCTACAAATGCTCCTATGGCAACTATCCACAAAGGCAAATTTGAAGGTACATTAAAAGCAAGCAACAATCCGGTGATTACTGCCGAACCATCGCTTATGCTTGTTGGTTTCTTTAGTAAGAACTTTTCTATAATCCATTGGAATAGTACGCAGCAGAATACCGATACTAAACTTACGAATAGTGCGTCTAAACCAAAAAATATCAAACTGACTATAAATATGGGAATAAGTGCTATGTTTACATCCCACATTATTCTTTTTACCGATAGGTCGCCGTGAACGTGTGGCGAGCCTGATACATTTAGTAACTTCATTATCTTTAATAGTTATGTTATTACTTATTTCTTTTGTTGTTGCATCATTGTTTGGCGGAATTTGTTTTTGGCAAAACGTATTTCGTCTAACAGTGGTTTGTTGGCCGGGCATGTAAACATACAGCATCCGCATTCTATACAATCCATTAGCTTTTCGCCAATGGCATCTTGTATGTTGCCGTTGTTTATCAATGCCGAAAATAAATATGGTTCCAATCCCATAGGGCATGCTTCCATACATTTTCCGCAACGTATGCATTCTTTTTCTTCGGCACGTATGGCTTCTTTTTCGGTTATTACCAACATACTCGAGGCTCCTTTGGTGGTGGGGGCTTCGAGGTTTACGATGGCTTTGCCCATCATAGGACCGCCGCTTATTATTTTGGCAGTGTCGTCGGGCAGACCGCCTATGTGTTCAATTATATCGTTGTAGCTTATGCCTATACGTATTTTATAGTTATGTTGTTGAGCAAGTGCCTTGCCGGTTACGGTCATTATGTTTTCGATAAGTGGCTTGTTTTTTTGTACGGCATCGTATACAGCAAGAGCTGTTCCCACGTTGTTTACCACACAACCTACGTCTATCGGAAGTTTGCCACTGGGTACATTGCGACCGGTTATGGCTTTGATTAATTGTTTTTCGGCACCTTGTGGGTATTTAACCTTTAAAGGCTCTACAACTATTCCTGCGTATTGTGTAGCCATATTGGTCATTGCCGCTATACACTCGGGTTTGTTGTTTTCGATACCTATGTATGCTTTTTCGACACCTAAGGCTTTGCGCAAAATCGATACGCCTATCATTATCTCTTCGGTATGTTCGAGCATCACACGATGGTCGGATGTCAGATAGGGTTCGCATTCTACAGCGTTTATTATCAAGTATTCTGCTTTTTTGCCTTCGGGTATCATGTATTTGATGTGTGTGGGAAATGTGGCGCCGCCTAATCCTACCACACCCATCTCTTTTATCTTGTCGATGATTTCGGTTTTAGATAATTTGATGTCTTTTACAATGGTGGGAGTGAGGTCGACGGTATCAACCCATTCGTCGCCTTCCACGTCTATGATTATGGCATTCTTGTATATGCCAAACATATCCTTTACACTGTCTATCTTGTTTACGCTTCCCGAAACGGGCGAGTGTATGTTAGCACACACAAAGGCTTCGGCCTTTGCTATCAGTTGTCCGATTTTCACCTTTTCGCCTTTTTCTACAACGGGTGTAGCAGGTGCTCCCAAATGTTGGTTTAAGAATATTGTTACCTGTTTGGGTAAGGGAAACTCTTCTATTGTTGCTGCAGTAGATAGTTTATTTTCTTCGGGGTGTATGCCACCTAATGGAAATGTCTTCATATCTTTATTGCTTTAGCGTAGGTTATTTATCATTATTTTCGTTTGTATCGGTGGGTTGTGCTTGTGGCTTAGGTGGAAAATTCACTGCCACTATGGCTCCGGTGGGGCATTCTGCCACACATTTGCGGCACATCTTACATTTTTTGTAGTCGATATAAGCCAAATTGTTTTCTATCACAATGGCATCGAACGGACATGCTTTGGCACATTTGCCACAACCTATACAAGCGTTGCTGCATGTTTTGCGTGCTACGCCTCCTTTTTCTTTATTTACACACGATACGTATACTCTTCTGTTTTTAATTCCCTTGTTTCGTAGTTCGATAACTTTGCGAGGACATGCTTGTACACAAGCACCACAACCTACACATTTGTCGTCGTTTACGATAGGAAAACCTGTTTTGGGATCTAATGTTATGGCATCAAATTGGCAAGCATTGTAGCAGTCGCCCAATCCTATACAGCCATATCCGCAACCACTCTCGCCCACATATAGGCTGTGTGCGAAAGCACAACTTTTCATGCCTTGATAGTGTGATTTAGGCTCATTTGCCGAACACGCTATCGAACAACGTATTACTGCCACTACCGGCTCTTCTTCTTTGGCTTCCAAACCCATTATTTTTGCTATCTTGGCCGCTACTTCGTTGCCACCGGCGGGGCATTTCAAACCCTCGGTGTTGCCTTGCTTCACTATGGCTTCGGCCAATGCTCTACAGCCGGCTTTGCCGCAACCTCCACAGTTGGCACCGGGCAATACTTCGGAAATTTCGTCAATCTTGGGGTCTTCGATAACTTTGAATTTTTGGGCTATTACGTATAGCAACAAACCAAATAATGCTCCTATTGAGCCTAAAACTATTACAGCAGCTAGTATCATATTGCTCTTAGTATTTATTTTTTTTAATATATTCTTTTCAAATTGCAAAGTTATGTATTTTTTTTCAAATCAACAAATTTTTTTTCAAATATACTTTCCCCGATAGAACTTAATTTTTATCGATGTTTTTATAATCACTTTGTTTATAAACTATTTCTTGCATATTTATGACTTTTTTGTGGGGCGGATTGTTGAAAATATACTGCAATAATATTTCTATTGTGGTGCGGTTTTATTATATAAATATATATGTATGTACCTTGTTTTCCGATTTGGCGAGTTGCTCTTTATTTACCGAAAAACGATATATTTATTAGTCCGGATTCTGTCTTGATTTTGTAGACGGTATGGTTGCGAAATCTGTTGCCGAATGGGTGTTGCAACACCTCTAAAAATGGCGTAGGGGGTGTGTCGATTTTTCCTCGCGAGGAAATTTGTACGCCCTCGCGTAGTTTTTTGCACAACATCGTGAGGAAAATTCTACGCCCTCGCGAGGAAAAATCAGACTAATCACGGATTTTCTGTCAAATGCTGTAATGGTTTGATATATAATATGATTGCTCTTTATTGAGAGCTGTCGGTATTTGCGGTATGGATGTGTCAAAATGATGATAGGGTATAAATTGTTTCAGACCCGGGTTTCAGCGAATTGATACCCTATTGTCGTTTGGAGCACGATATCTATCTGCCAAAAAAATATAAACAGGGCAATATATTTCGGCATTTTAAGTTATTAGCATAATAAAATAGAAAAAAGAATACGTTAAATCATAATCAAAGAATATGGTAGAAATATACTTAGAAAACACTTGCGAACGCGTTAAGGTTAAGCAAGGAGTATGCTTGGCCGATTTGGCAAGCGAATACTCTTCTCTTACCACATATCCTATATTGGGTGCATTGGTAAACAACGAAATAAGAGATTTAAAATACAAGGTCTACAATCCCAAATGTATAAGATTTTTTGATATTACCACCTCGTGGGGTTATCGAATGTATGAAGGAAGTGTGTGCTTTATGTTATACAAAGCGGTAAAAGATGTGTATCCCGAAGCATCGTTGTATATCGAGCATTCGATGCTAAACGGTATGTTTTGCCGAATAGTGGGCACTGCGGACGATAATGAAACTGTGGCAAATAAAATACGCCAATATATGGCCAAGATGGTGGAAGACAATATATCGTTTGACGCCAAGTATATGCTTGCCGAAGACGCTTTTAAAGAACTGTCGAAGGTTGGCAACAAGACCACAAGCCGACTTATCGGAGATAGCAATCAATTATATTGTGATATTAATTATTTGGGCGATGCCATACACAAAATATATTCTAAAATGGTGCCATCAACATCTTATTTAAAGATATGGGACTTTAGAGTGTATAACGATGGATTTTTGTTGCAAATGCCATCGCGTCAGAACCCTCAGATATTGACATCGTATTACGATACTCCACGTTTGTTTAAGATATTTCGCGAACACAGAGAATGGAAAAATCTGTTGCAAACATTGTATATAAGCGACCTTAACGATAAGGTTCGAAATGGTCAGGATAACTATTTGATACAAGTGGCCGAAGCTCTTCATGAGAAGAAGTATTCGTTTATAGCCGACGAGGTATATAAAAGAAAAGATACTTTGAAAATGGTGCTTATAGCCGGACCGTCGTCGAGTGGCAAAACCACCTCGTGTCGCCGATTGGGCGTTCAGCTTAGTGTGATGGGCTTTGATGTTCAACAGTTGTCGCTCGACGATTACTTTATAGATCGCGAAAAAACGCCACGTATGCCTAATGGTGACTATGATTTTGAGGCTATAGAGGCTTTGGATATACCACGTTTGAACGCCGATTTGATGGCTATGTCGCAAGGCAAAGAAGTCGAGATACCTCGTTATGATTTTATTACAGGCAAAAGCACTGCAAGTGGTCACACTATAAAGATGAAAAGCAATAGTATATTGATAGTGGAAGGTATACACGCTTTAAATCCGCAACTTACCCAACAGATACCCGACGAATGGAAATACAGAGTATATGTATCGGCCATGACACAGGTGGCTATCGACGATCAAAATATTATACATAGTAGCGACAACCGCTTGATACGTAGAATGGTTAGAGATTATAATTTTAGAGGCTATTCGGCATTGGATACATTGAAACGTTGGGGTAGTGTGCGTGCCGGCGAGCAAAAACATATATTCCCATATCAAGAAAATGCTGATGTGATGTTTAATTCGGCATTGATGTACGAGTGGGGTATATTGAAGAAATATGCACAGCCATTGCTCGAAAATGTTCCCGAAAATGTTCCCGAACATGCCGAAGCAAAACGTTTGTTGGAGATATTGGCATTGTTTGAACCAATTGCCGATAAGCATATACCACCAACATCGATAATGAGAGAGTTTTTGGGCGAAAGCAGTTTCGTATACTAATGGTTAAGTATACGGTTTAGATATGGTAGGTGATGCACTATGTTATAAGCATTGCCTACCATATAATAATATAGTATGTACCAAGTGATGAAATAGAATTATGAATAGAAAAATAACGGAAATGGATCAGAAATTTTGTATATACCGTTCGTCGGCAGGAAGTGGAAAAACTTTTACTTTGGTGAAAGAATATTTGAAACTATCGTTGCCTAAAGCACGTTTTGAAGATATATTGGCAATAACGTTTACCAATAAGGCTGCCAATGAGATGAAGAGCCGAATATTGGAAGAACTGTCGCTAATGAAAAACAAAGATAAGGACAACGAAAACGGAATGTTGATGGCTTTGTGTAATGAGTTAGGTTGTGGCATAGAAGAGGTGCGGGCAAAAGCGAAGAATTTGGAAACTCGAATATTGCATAACTACAGCGACTTTTCGGTGTATACGATAGATAGTTTTACTCAAAAAATTATCCAAACCTTTGCATACGACCTTGATATTCCATTGAATTATAAAGTAATTTTGGAAAAAGATGAGATAAAACAGAAAGCCGTAAACGATTTGCTTGCCATGGTGGGAACACCCGGAAACGAGGGTTTGACCAACATTATATTAAAATATATCGGCGAGCAGATGGCCGTTGGCGACAATTGGAATATCGAATCGAAACTGCAAGATGTTTCCGACGAAATATTTAAAGAAACAGCACTTGAGAATCTAAGTAAGATAAAGGACATAACATTAGATGATTTTGTAGAAATATATAAAGAACTCAAAACTGAGATAAGTAACTTTGAGAAGGATTTGCAGAATAGGGCAAAGGATGTGTTGAAAAAAATAAAGAATGAAGGATTCTCAGATTCTGATTTTTATCAAGGACAGAGAGGTGTGTATGGCTATTTGGATAAGACATCGAAGGGTGATATTAAGGTATGTAATAAATATGTAGAAGCGTTCTTGGAAGACGAAACTAAACGGTTGAGTTCAAAATCAACCAAACGCAATATCAATATACCCGAAGGTATATTAGATGATATCGTTATTGGCGTCAGAAGTATATGCGATAAAATAGAGAAAGACTATAAAACCTATAATACGCAAAAGGTGCTTATGAAAAAGATATATGGCATGGCACTGCTTAATGCAATATCTGATAATATAAAGAATTATCAAGATACCGACGAGGTGTTACATATATCCGAGTTTAATAAGCGTATATCGGATGTGGTTTTAAATCAACCCGTGCCGTTTTTGTATGAACGGTTGGGCGAAAGGTATAAACATTTTTTGATAGACGAGTTTCAAGATACGTCGGTAATGCAGTGGCAAAATCTGTTGCCGTTGATAATCAACTCGCTTTCTACGGGCGATATGTCGTTGGTAGTGGGCGATGGCAAGCAAGCCATTTATCGTTTCCGACAAGGCGAAGTGGAGCAGTTTGTTAAGTTGCCCGATGTTTATAATCCTCAAAATAATTCTATTATAGACGAGCATGCCAAAGAATTAAAACACCACGGACGTGTGGAAAATTTGGCAAGTAATTATCGTACGGGTAAAGCGATAGTAGAATTTAATAATAGGTTCTTTAAGTCTGTGGTAGAAGATCAACTCAACGATAATACCAAAATATCCGATATTTATTTAGGCGAAGAGTATAGAAATAAAATAGGAACGGGAAATGTATCGCATTGCCATTTAATATCAAAAGACTGTGCTACTTGCGAAAATAAACCGCTATTGTGTCAAAAGGCGGTGAAGGAAGGTGGTTATGTGTCTGTAAAACTATTGGAGGCGGAAACGTCGGAAGATGTAAAGACTAATTTGTATGAGTCGATATACGAAACTATATCCGATTTGGTGCTGAATAAAGGTTATGAATATAAAGACATCGCAATATTGGCCCGAAAAAATGGCGAATTAAATGAAATATTGAAATATATTTCGGAGAAAAAAATAAACGATAAAGACATACCAATGGTGTCGACAGAGTCTTATTTGTTGAAAAACAATGATGAAATAATGTTCTTGTACTCGATGTTGTCTGTGTTGGCAAATCCTACCGACAGAGCCTCTCAGTTGATTGTGATGGAGTATTTGTCGACCAACGGATATTTGGAAGAATCGTATGTTTCTTATTTCAGTGATAAAGAATCTAAAGGAAACAATATATATGAATCGTTGATTAATTTGTTGAAAGAGAAAGAATGTAAAATAGATTCTAAAAGCTCGTTGTCAAAAACAATAAATGACTTGTCGACGAAAACGATATATGATTGTTGTGAAAGCATTGTGCGACTATTTTCATTGAATACGAAAAGTCCGTTGTATGTAGCCTCATTTTTAAACGTGGTGGCATCATACTCTTCGGAAAATAAACAGGATTTATCGGAGTTTTTGGATTATTTTACAACTAAACTAAATACATTGTCGGTAAAAACTTCATCAGAAGCCAATGCAGTAAAAATGTATACAATACATAAGTCGAAGGGATTGGAGTTTAATGTTGTTATTTATCCTATAATTCCGGAAAGACCCAAGAATACCGAAAATATATGGGTGGATATAGATGAAAGAAATCAAGAAAAGTTACGTTTGCCTATAGCGTTGATGCCATATAGTAAGTTGGAAGAAACCACAATGAGTAGTTATTATGATGAAGAGACCACCGCAAAGCAAATGGACGATTTGAATGTGTTGTATGTGGCAATGACTCGACCGGTAGAAAAATTATTCGTTTGCTTGGGTAAGAAAAAAACGAAGAGTGGCGATAGCACTGGAAAAACACGCGATTTTGTAAGTTATTTTGTGAATTATTTGGGCGAAAAGCTTCAAAATGATGGTGTTTACACTGAGGGTGAATACTCATACAAAGCAAAATCGAAAAATAAAAAAGAGACTAAAGTGCCGGTAGAAATAAAAGAACTTATTTCGAATGATTGGGATTATAAAGATAGAATTTCTATATCTCCCGAAAAAACATTGGCCGTACAAGAAGGAAATCTTATTCACGAGATTTTGTCTCAGATATACACTGCCGCAGATATAGAAAATGTAATAGAGAGATATAAGAATAAGATGAATTTGCCCGATGATGATGTAAAGAAGTTGCGAGAAAGGGTGGAAAATGTTGTTTGTAATCCAGAATATGCAAAATATTTTGATCCAAAGTATGTAGTTAAAACTGAATGTGAGATTTTGTATAAAGATGGAAAAGGAAATATGTGTACATGTCGTCCGGATAGAGTTGTTTTTACCCCTGATGAGACTTGGATTGTAGATTTTAAAACGGGAGTGGAGTACGAAAACAATAAAAATTATAATGATCAGATAGCTTTATATGTGGAAGTTTTGTCGTCGATGGGCTATCCAAAAGTGAGTGGAGTGTTGTTATACTGTTGATGAACAAAGATGCAAAAAATGAAAAAACACAAAATTATTTTAGTGAAAATGAGATGATTTGAACGCTCAAAAGATGTGTTTATAATTTTTTAAGATTAAATTTATGATTTAAATATCTCTTTGATAATCAATGTGTAAAGTGTATTTCGGATTGGTGTTGGTAAGGATGTGAAAAGGTGCTTTAAATCAGGTTATCTTCTCTAACATCTTGATTGATAAATGTTTTTGTATTTGATTCGCTGGAAAGTATGTAATAATGAGAAGATAAGCTATGCTGAATAATTCAATTTTTTTTTCATACCTTTGCAAAATCAAATTATTGAAAATAAATAATAATACTAACAATAAAAAATAAAGAAAAATGACAAAGGCAGAAATCGTAGCAGATATCGCTTCAAAAACTGGCATTGAAAAAGTTGCTATTCAAGCAACAATAGAATCTTTCATGGATGTTATAAAGGATTCGTTAGCTAATGGAGACAACGTATATTTACGTGGATTTGGTAGCTTTATAGTAAAGAAAAGAGCAGAAAAAACAGGTAGAAATATTTCTAAAAATCAAACTATCATAATACCAGCTCACAATATACCTGCTTTCAAGCCTGCTAAAACTTTTGTTCAAGAAGTAAAAAACAACGTTAAATAATAACATCTTAAGAAATAAATAAAATGCCAAGCGGAAAAAAGAGAAAAGGTCACAAAATGGCGACCCACAAACGTAAAAAACGTTTGCGTAAGAACAGACATAAGAAGAAATAGTATTTTATCTTCTTAAAATATAGCAAATTACACAATGAATCCATTCGTTGTGTAATTTGTTTTTTAGAAAAAATCTTTTTATAGAATTTGAGGTTGCTTTTAAAAAACAAAGAATGTACGAATAGTATGTTGTTGATTGTGTTTTTTTAGAGTAGCCTTGTATCGTATAGTGTAAATAATGTAAACGTCCACAATGAATAAGGAATTAATAATATCGTCATCGGATTCGGAAGTTGAAATAGCGTTAGTTGAGGATAAACAATTGGTGGAGCTACATAAGGAAAAGAAAAATCATCAACATGTAGTGGGGGATGCTTATCTTGGAAGGGTAAAGAAAATAATGCCTGGATTGAATGCCGCATTTGTTGATGTAGCTCACGAAAAGGATGCTTTCTTACATTATCTCGATTTGGGGCATCAGTATACTTCGGTTGCTAAGTATATGAAACAAGCCATGAATGGCGACCCAACAGTAGCAAATCTCCAGAATTTTAAAATGGAGCCAAATATCGAGAAGACCGGAAAGATTTCGAATATATTGAAGAGTGGACAATTTATTCTTGTACAAATAGCAAAAGAACCAATTTCTACAAAAGGACCTAAGGTAACATCTGATATTTCTTTTGCGGGACACTATTTGGTATTGGTGCCTTTTTCCAACAAGATTTCGATATCACAAAAGATAAAAAGCGTAGAAGAACGAAATAGATTGCGTAGGTTGATGCAAAGTATACGACCTGCCAATTTTGGGGTGATTGTTCGCACAAATGCCGAGGGTAGAAGTGTGGCTGAATTGGATAGTGATTTGCGTACCTTAATGGAGTCGTGGACTACAATGACGGCAAATCTCAAAAAAGCTACCTTCCCACAGAAATTGGTGTCGGAATTGAATAAAACATCTGTGTTGTTGAGAGATGTTCTATCAGACGATTTTAATAACATATATGTCGATAATCTCGATATGTATAATGAGATACGAAATTATGTAAAATCGATAGTTCCGGAAAAAGTAGATATAGTAAAACATTACAAACTAAATACTCCTATATTCGAACAATTTGGAATACAAAAACAAATAAGGAGTTCGTTTGGGCGTATTGTTTCTATTCGTTCGGGTGTGTATTTAATAATAGAACACACCGAAGCACTACATGTAATAGATGTAAATAGTGGAAATCATATAAAAGCAGGTGAAGGTCAAGAAGACACTGCATTGCAAGTAAATTTAGAATCGGCAGTAGAGATTGCTCGTCAACTTAGATTGAGAGATATGGGAGGAATCATTATTGTTGACTTTATAGATATGCAACTTGCCGAGCATCGTAAGTTATTATACGACAAAATGGTCGAAGAGATGGCAAAAGATAAAGCACGCCATACTATATTGCCTCCAACTAAATTTGGATTAATTCAAATAACACGACAAAGAGTTAGACCTGTTATTGATATTGATGTACAAGAACGATGTCCACTTTGTGATGGAACGGGAAATATCAAATCAAGTTTGGCTATAATTGACGAGATAGAATCGAACTTGAAGTATTTGCTAACTGTACAAAACGAGAAGAAATTGACACTGGTAGCCCATCCTTATATTTATGCTTATCTTACCAAAGGATTTAAATCGAAACGGATGGGGTGGTTTTGGATGTATAAGAAATGGATAAAAATAATACCATCCGAAACATATAATTTGTTAGAATATGTATTTCTTAATAAAGATGGCGAGGAAATAACGCTATAAAACAAAAGAGGATTTCTACTTCAGAAATCCTCTTTTTCCTTTAAAGGCTATTTTTCTTTTTTGGCGCCAAAGAAAATTAAACTCTATCGTTCATCAGAAACTGTTAGTTTTTTTCTGCCTTTTTTTCTACGAGCAGCTAAAACTTTACGGCCATTTGCTGTCGACATTCTTTGACGAAAACCGTGCTTATTAGCTCTCTTTCTGCGTGATGGTTGAAATGTTCTCTTCATTTTTTCTAATTTTTGAAGTTGCAAAATTACAAAAAAAAAATGATATAGACAAAGATAATAGCAAAAACTTTTCCTTTTTTTTAAAACATTTGTCTGATGGTGGAAATATTATACTGATATAGAGTGAGTTGTAATATTGTTGTTTTTTTATTTTGTCAACTAGAAAAAAAAATGTACCTTTGCAAACTGAAAGAGAATAAAAATATTATTAGAAACTCTGTGAATATATGGAAAAAGAGAGCTTTTTTAAGTGTATACAAAATCCTCAAAACTATACTTTGAGGGATAAATTAGACATACAGTCGGATAAATCTAAGTATCCTTATTGTTCGGTATTGCAAGCGTTGGATTTGATGAGCGATAAGGCTGTGAATATATATAATTGGAAAGAACGTTTTTATCAAAAGGTGTTGATGTATTTATCGGATAACGATTTGTTCGATGAATTGCTAAACAATGTCCAGAAAACCGAGGTTGTAACTCCTGAAGATGTTAAGTTGAAACAACAGATCGAAAAGGAAAAGAAAAGAGAACTTGGAGATGTGGAAGACGAGGATTTTGATGTAATAGAAGCAATTAATTCTTATCAGGACGTATTGTCGTTTAAAACTGCTCCAAAAAGTGTGATAATTGAGAAATTTTTGGAATCTGAAGGCGATAAAAAAGCAAAAAATGACTCAAAAGAAGGTGAAAATATCGACGATTTAGGAAAAAAAAGTATTTCAGAGAAAGATGAGTTAGTTACTGAAACTCTTGCAGTTGTAATGGTAAAACAGGGTAAATTGGATAAGGCAATAGAAATATATGAAAAATTAATGTTGAAATATCCCGAAAAAAAGAGTATCTTTGCAAACCAAATTGATACATTAAAAAGCAGATTAGAACAAGGTAAATAATATACGAATAATAAATAAAACAGACGAAATGTACAAACTTATTGTGATTTTTATTTTGATAACATGTGTTTTGTTGGCACTTGTTGTATTGATTCAAAATTCGAAAGGTGGTGGGTTAGCTGCCAATTTTGCACCGCAAAACAGAATAGTAGGTGCTCGCGATGAAGGTAACATATTAGAAAAAGCAACATGGATTTTGGCTGTTGTTTTGGTAGTGTTGAGTTTGACAGCCTCTATTGCTATCCCTCGCGGTAACGCTAGTGAATCTGAAAGTGGATTGAAAACCGAATTGTCAACTGAAGGTACGAATGTTTCGGTAAACGCAATTCCAATGCAACAAAATCAACCGGCTGAACAAGCTGCTGAATAATCAAGTAGGTATTGAAGATTTCAATTATAGATTTTCAGTGATGGATATGAACGATTTGTTTGGGTTATCTAAGCAAATCGTTTTTTTTACACTCTTAATTTATGTCCGATATAAAAGAACAAGTACAGCAACTAATATTTTCGCGATTTGCACACGAACCCACAAACGGACAAAAGGACGCTTGTAAACGTTTAGTCTCGTTTTTGTATGATCCCAATCCTTTGTCGGTATTTTTGCTTAAGGGCTATGCCGGAACGGGTAAAACCACGTTGGTAAGTGCCCTTATACAGATATTGCCTCAATTAAGATTGCGTACTGTGCTTTTGGCTCCCACGGGTAGAGCTGCAAAGGTGTTATCCAATTATTCGGGCAAAAAAGCCTATACAATACATAAAAAGATTTATTATACTGCTACCGATGAATATGGCCTTATGCACACTGTAAGGGCCCAAAATAAGCATAAATACACCCTTTTTATCGTAGATGAAGCATCGATGATAGGAAATACATCGGAGGGCTATATGGGTACAAATCGTAGCTTGTTGGAGGATTTGATAGATTATGTAGCAGAGGGTGATCATTGTCGAATGTTGCTTATTGGCGATACTGCTCAGTTGCCACCGGTGGGTAATGCCATAAGTCCGGCTTTAGACGCCGATATGCTTACTACTATTTCGAACCTTAATGTGTATGAATACGAAATGCACGATGTGGTGAGGCAGCAGCTTCAATCGGGTATATTATACAATAGCACTATCGTTAGAAACCATATTCGAGAAAAAGAAAATATAGACTCATGTTTGTTTAAACTCGACAATTTTGTGGACGTGGAGAGGATAAGTGGAGTGGAATTGGAAGAGTGTCTTAATAAAGAGTACAGCGATAATGAAATTGGCGATGTGGTTGTGGTCTGTCGGACCAATAAGCGTGCTAATATTTTCAATCAAGAAATACGACGACGAATATTATATCGCGAGGGCGAGTTAAACACCGGTGACTTTATTATGGTGGTTAAAAACAATTATTTTTGGGTCGATAGCGACTCCGATATGTCGTTTATTGCCAATGGCGATATAGCCGAAGTTATGCAGATAAGAAAGTATCAAGAGTTGTATGGTTTTAGATTCGTGGAAACTACTTTGCGCTTTGTAGACTATCCTGATGTCCCGGATGTAGACTGTATTGTAATGCTCGATACACTTATGAGCGACAGCCCTGCTTTAAGCGAGGAGGATTCCAAGCGGTTATTCAACGAAGTCTTGGCCGATTATTACGATGTGCCAAAGAAGTCCGATCGACTGAAACTCGTAAAAAGCAATCCTCATTACAATGCCTTACAGGTAAAGTTTGCCTACTCGCTTACATGCCACAAGACACAAGGCGGACAGTGGAGAACGGTGTTCGTCGATCAAGGTTTTTTGCCCGAAGGTGTTATGGATACCGAATATTTGCGATGGCTATACACTGCTCTTACGCGTGCTACACAAAAATTGTATCTATTAAACTTTGCCGACAAATATTTTGAGTGATTTTTTTTCGTTACGTATAATCATCGAAATTAGTTACGACAGCGGTTTTACGAATCATAGATAAAAATATCCCACATATTTCTTTGTTGTATACATGGGATATAATTCATTCTTTTCTCCCGAATCGGTTGCTTGGATTTTTTTACAAGGTATATGGATATTAACTACTGTTTTGTATATGATATCTTCCAATTACCGATTTTTGTTTTATGCGATACCTCGTTGTTTTTTTATTGTTTCGTAGGCTTCGTTTATTTCTCTGAATTGTTTTTCGGCGTTCTTTTTAACTTCTTCGCTTAGGTTTTCTACCTTGTCGGGGTGAAATTTCATGGCCAAACGGCGGTAGGCTTTCTTCACTTCTTCGTCGGTGGCTTGTTCTGTTATGCCTAATACAAGATAGGGATTTTTGCTGGGACGGCTATTGGTGTACGACGACGAATAGCTTTGTCCGGTAGTGTGGCGTTCGTGTATCGAGATGTAGTCGTATTGAGTTATGCGTAGTTTCGATGCTATGGTTTTAAGCATGGCGTCTTCTTCAGGGCTGCAATATCCGTCCGATGTAGCCACACTATATAAAAAGTCGAATAGGTGCATACGTGTGGCGTATGGCGTGTTTTGGCGTATTTGGAGGCATACATCGTGTATCGAGTAATCGCGGTTCATAAGGTCTCGCAATATATGCAGCATGTCTTTGGCTTGACTTTCGCCATAGTTTGCCAATAAAAACTTTTTTACATGGTCTAATTCCGATCTTACCACCTTGCCATCGGCTTTCATTACTGCGGCAATAAGTAGCAGCAATGCTATGCGTATATCGTTGGGGGTGGTATTGTATCGTCGGCCTGTTCTTGTTGTCGAATCGGCCTTGTTGTCGAAATCGTCGTTGTTTGTATTAAAGGCTGGCGAGTCTATTGCCGTGCCTACTATATAGCCTATTATTCCCCCGATGGGACCCATAAATGCCCATCCCAATCCTGTAATAATCCATTTAGCCCATTTCATATCTTATTTCGTGTTTAGTGCTTTATATATTATGTCTTGAATATCGGTGCGTATGTTTAGTTTCGAAAGTTTGTTGTCTTTGCTGTCGGGATATACTCTGTTGGCAAGGAATATGTATATCAGGTTGTATTGAGGGTCTACCCATACAAAGGTGCCTGTAAATCCCGAGTGGCCGAAGCTACTTTGCGATGCCATTGGCGACACATGTGTGCTTTTATCTTTGATAAATGGTTTATCGAATCCCAATGCGCGACGGTTGTTTGCTTTGGCATAATGGCGTGTGTTGAATGTATTTATAACATCTTTCGAAAGGTATTGTTTGCCATTGTAAGTGCCTTCGTTTAGCAGCAGTTGCATAAGTATTGCCAATTCCGTAGTGTTCGAAAACAGTCCCGCATGACCTGCCACTCCGCCCATCAAAGCTGCATTTTCGTCGTGTACATATCCCTGTATCTGCGAATGACGAAAATGTTGGTCGTTTTCGGTAGGGGCTATGTCCTTGATGTCAATCTTGTGTTGCAAGGGGTTGAAAGTAGTGTTCTCGAGTCCTAACGGACCGTAGAAGTGTTTTTGCATATATTTGTCTAACGGCATACCGCTTACTTGTTGCACCATGTCAGCAAGCAGTATAAAGCCAAAGTCGCTGTATAGATATTTCTTCTCTTTGGTAAGCTTGCTTTCGGCTATTTTTTCCAATATTTCGTTGCGGAATGTTTTTTCCACATAAAAATTATCGGCTATAAGTGTATATACATTAGTGTCGATACTACCCATACTCTCGGCAGTGTTTTTTACACATTCGTCGCTTACGGCATCTTTCCAGAAGGGGATAAATGCTTGCAGTTGTGCATAATGACTTAGGGCTTCGCGTATGGTTATGTTCTTTTTGTTGGTCTGCTTAAGATATGGTAGATATTTCGACAATGCGTCGTTGAGCGAAATCTTTTTCTCATCCACTAATTTCATTACTGCCAGTGTGGTGGCTGCTATCTTGGTGACCGAGGCTATGTCGTATACCGTGTTTTGGCTTACGGCGGTGGAATTCTTGTCGTAGGTGTAGTGTCCAAAAGCTTTGTTGTATACTATATATCCGTCTTTGGCTACCAATATCTGACAACCGGGATATGCTCCCTGTTTTATTCCGTAATTGGCTATGGTGTCTATCTTTGCCAATTGTTCGGCATTCATATTCACCATTGTGGCCGATGTGGAAGGTGTGCATACTTTGTCTATTTTTTTGCCCAAACCTTCCGAAAACTTACCTGCCGATACGGGTATGTGTCCGTTTATGTTTATGCCGCCAAACACGGCGTTGGCTGCCGCCACCTGCATAGGCTCCACGTTTTGGTATGCCAACACTATGGCGTCGATATCGTCGGTGTTGGGTAGTTGGGTAAAGCCGTAGGGCGATACAAAACCTACCACTATCACTTTGTCTATCAGTGCTTGTAAGCTGACGAGGGTTTGTGCTATATTGGCTGTTATGCCATAGTTCTTTTTCGAAGTGGGGTTGGCATAAGCGTATATCGAAACTATGGCGATATCGTGTTCTCGGGCCAATTTTGTCAAACTGTCCATCGATGCTTTTTTCTCGCTATGGAAGTAGTGTGTGCAGCGTGTGTAGTTGTCTGCAATCGAAGTGAAGGTTGTAGGCTCGTCGCGACCTATTACAACCGATAGTATCTTTTTGTTTGCGCTATTGTTTAGTGGAAGTATAAAGTTTTTGTTTTTTAGCACCGTTACGGCGTTTTCCGACAATTTTTGGGTCAAAGCCTCGCAGCGTGCGTAATCTTCTTTGCTCGGAGTCGAAAGCTTGCTTAAATCCAATTTGTTCAGTCCGTAGCGATATTTTGTTTTCAGTATCTTTTTACATTTTAGGTCCACCAATCGCATTAGCAGCGAGTCTTCGGCACAGGCTTCTGCTATGGCGGTTACGGCTTTGGGCATATCGTCGGGCAATAGTATTATGTCTATACCTGCCTTTAAGGCCGCAAGTTCGCCGGCTCCGTTTTTGTAGTTGTCGGTAACGGCTTTCATATCCATACCGTCGCTAAACACCAATGCTTTGCAGTTCATTTGTTTTTTCAATAGGTTGTTTACTATCAAATGCGATAGCGACGATGGTTGGTTTCGGGTCGAGTCGTAAGCGTCTACTTGCAGGTGGCCTATCATTATTCCGCCTATACCGGCTTGCAGTATTTGTTTGAAAGGGTAGAGGTCCACCGAGTCTAAGTATTCTTTCGTGTGGTTTATCATGGGTAGGTCGTGGTGGCTGTCCACGTCGGTGTCGCCATGACCGGGAAAGTGTTTGGCCACTGCCATCACTCCGTTTGCTTCCAACCCTTTGGCGTACATGATGCCTTTGCGTGCCACATTGTAGCGGTTTTCGCCAAACGAGCGTGCGCCTATAACAGGATTCATGGGGTTTGAGTTGATGTCTACACATGGTGCAAAGTTGATGTGTATGCCCATTTTGCGACATTGTAAGCCTATTTCCGATGCTATTTCATATATTATGCTGTCGTTGCTTACTGCTCCCATCATCATTTGTCGTGGAAACGAATATGCGTCTTTCAATCGCATGCCTAATCCCCATTCGGCATCTATGGATATAAATAGTGGCACCGGTGCCATATTTTGCAGTTTCTTGGTCATTTGCAGTTGTTCGTCGGTTGTGCCTCCAAAAAAGCATACACCGCCGGCATAATACTCTTCTATGTTCGAGTATAACTCTTTTTGTTTCTTGGTGTTCTTTTGTGTGGGCACTCGCACTATCATTAGTTGTCCTATGCGCTGTTCGAGTGTGAGTGAGTTGAAAACCGAGTCCACCCAGCGGCTTTCCTCTATATAATCAACCGACTGCGAATATGCAGACATCGACAGCATACCCGCTATCGCCAATACTACAATGCGTTTCAATTTATTCATAAAAATCTTTTACCTGTTGCAACAATCATTATCTGAATGATAACGCAAATGCACAATATAAAGTATAAACGGCAACGAAAATTTATACAAAAACCTACGAAAGTGTTTTACGGCAATTAAACACAGAGAGCAAGCCGCAAACCGGCAGAATAATACCTATGCATATAAACTTTTATGTTCACGTAATGTACATCTCTCTTGTAGAAATGATATTTCATCGAAGAGTACATAACACTACGTACATCATGATCAATTATATATTTATCTTGTGTCCATTCCCATACATTGCCATATATACCATATAATCCCAATCCGTTTGGTTGTTTTATTTTTACGGGTTGAGTTTTGCAAGTATCCTCTTCATTATAATAAGCATATGGCATATATATATTCTTATAGTCAATGCTATCGTCTACCAGAGACACATACTTCCACTCAATCAGTGTGGGCAAACGAAAATTGTGGCCGGTCAAAGCATTCAGTTTTTTAATAAATCTTTGGCAATCTGCCCATGATATGTGTTCCACAGGGCGTTGCAAATCGCCTTTAAAAGTCGATGGATTGCTGCCCATCACTGCAAACCACAACTCTTGTGTAACCTCTGTTTCGCCTATCATAAAATCTGATATCGTATCGCAAACACTTTGTTTGGAAGCCGATTTATTGCAGTAGATACCACCTTTTATATCTATCATTGCAAAACTTACATCTTTCACAGTGAATATTTTGCCGTTGGCTGTGTCACGAGGAATCACAGACTCTGCAACCAGCACCCCCGTTTCCATAGTTTTTCTTTGCCCACATGCTATTGATATACAACATACCATTATCAGCAGCAACATTCTAATTCTTTTTACCATATTGTTCATCATAAAATTAAACACTTAATAGATTAAAATTCATAGCAATATATCGCAAATGATAGATTTATCCGACTACACAAAGATATAGTTTTATTTCGATATATCAAAACCATATAACATAGCCTTCATAAGCCTGCGGTTTAGACATCAAAACTCCCATACTTACGGGTGAAAACTATGGAACTTAGGGAGCGTAAACCATAGGGTTATGAATGCCAAAGCTTATCGTTGCCACAACAGTTCAAAAGCCTATAAATAAAAAAGTGAGGATAATTATATCCATAACTACCCTCACTATGTATGTTTTGAGTAAAACCTACTACCAAGCAAACAATGGACGGTTTTCCATCATAGCGTTTACTTTCTTGCGAGTTTCAGCTATCAATTCTTCGTTGTTAACGTCAGAAAGAACTTGGTCAATCATTTCAACGATAGCTTCCATTTCGTCTTCTTTCAAACCTCTTGTAGTGATTGCAGGTGTACCTACGCGGATACCCGAAGTTTGGAATGGAGAACGGCTGTCGAATGGAACCATGTTTTTGTTGATTGTAATGTCGGCTTTAACCAATGTGTTTTCAGCCACTTTACCTGTAAGTTCAGGGAATTTTGTTCTAAGGTCAATCAACATTAAGTGGTTATCTGTACCGTTAGAAATAACTTTGTAACCTCTCTTAACGAATGCTTCTGCCATAGCAGCAGCGTTTTTCTTAACTTGTTTGATGTATTGAGCGTAATCGTCTGTCAATGCTTCGCCGAAAGCAACTGCTTTAGCAGCTATAACGTGTTCCAACGGACCACCTTGACATCCGGGGAAAACTGCTGAGTCTAAAACAGCACTCATCATTTTTATTTCGCCTTTTGGTGTAGTTTTTCCCATAGGGTTTTCGAAATCTTTACCCATCAAAATCAAACCACCTCTTGGTCCTCTAAGGGTTTTGTGTGTTGTGGTAGTAACAATGTGACAGTATTCAACTGCATTGTTCAATTCGCCTTTTGCGATAAGACCGCTTGGGTGCGAAATGTCGCCCATCAAGATTGCACCAACTTCGTCGGCCAATGCTCTCATTCTTTTCCAATCGAAATCTCTCGAGTAAGCAGAAGCACCACCAATGATCAATTTTGGTTTGTGTTCTCTTGCTACTTGTTCCATCATATCGTAATCGATAGTACCGGTTTCTTCTTTTACACCGTAAGAAACTTGGTTGAAATAAGTACCCGAGATGTTTACAGGCGAACCGTGAGAAAGGTGTCCACCGTGGTTAAGGTCTAAGCCCATGAATGTATCACCGGGATTTAAGCAAGCAAAAAATACTGCCATGTTGGCTTGTGCACCAGAGTGGGGTTGTACGTTTGCCCATTCTGCACCAAATAATTCTTTAGCGCGATCTATAGCCAATTGTTCGCTTTGGTCTACTATTTGGCAGCCACCATAATAGCGTTTTCCGGGATAACCTTCAGCGTATTTGTTTGTCATAACCGAACCCATAGCTTCCATTACTTGGTCGCTAACAAAGTTTTCCGAAGCAATAAGTTCTATACCTTTGGTTTGACGTTCTCTTTCTTTTTTGATTAAATCAAAAATAACTGTATCTCTTTGCATATTAATATGTTATTATACGTTAGTTTTTCTGTTTGAAACTGCAAATATACACAAACTTTTTGACATTTTCCATAAAACTTTCATTTTGTGGATAAAAAAATACTTCGCTTTGCTTTTGCCGTTGCCTAAAAAACTATCGGCTCCAATATTCATTTTAACATCCTAAACGCTATCCAACCCATTGCCAACGCCGTCAGTGCCGCCGTTATCCATATTGCAGTGTGCTCGTTTTCGGGTGGCGTTTTGTTACGTATGGTCTGCACTATGGTGTCGGTGTGGTGCAGGTGTAGGGTGTCTGTTTTTAGTTTGTAACGATATTCGGTTTGCATACGGTTTACGAATACGGTGTCGCCACTTGTGGTTGTTGCGCTTTGTCGGTCTATAAACACACTGTCATACTGTTGTTTGGATATATACACAGTGTCGGTGCTGCAAACTATCTCTTTGCCACCCTTACACGAGGTTGCCGATAGGCATAATGCTGTTATTATCAATAGATGTTTTTTCATTTTTTTATGTCTAATGTCTAAAGACAAACGTTGCGAGGTCTTACGTCGTTTGTCCCTTGTCTTTTGTCGTTTGTCCGTAGTCCATCAAAAACATGGACAGTCTTTTGCGGCAAACTCTCTGTGGCCGTGTACTGTTGCATTTGGATAGACTTCTCGCAATGTGTCTATAAGTTGTTGCATAGCCTTGCGTTGCTGTGGCGTTCGTGTGTCGTAAGGCTTGCCGTTCATATCCAGGCCTCCTATGTAGCAGATGCCTATGCTGTCGGCGTTGTGGCCTGCACAATGGGCTCCCGGCAGTTCAAGTGGTCTGCCTATTTCCACGGTGCCGTCTAATAGTATCACATAGTGATAGCCTATCATCTGAAAGCCTTGTCGGCGATGCCATTGATCTATATCTTTGGCCGTAAAGTTCTTGCCCATCATAGTGGCAGAACAATGTAATATTATCTTGTTTATTTTTCGCATAGTTTTTTTGAGCTTTGAGTTATGAGCTTTGAGCTTTGAGCGGTTTCGCAATCAAAAGGGTATAGAGTGTATAGAGAGTATAGAGAGTATAGAGAGGGTATAGAAAGTAAAGAAAGGCTGTGAGCCTTGAGCCTTGAGCAATGAGCCGGCTTTGCCCTCCGTTGTCCGTTGTCTGGCGTAGCAAAGCGAAGCCAATTTCCGTAATTCCGTGATTCCGTAATTCCACAATTCCGGCTGCCGCCCCGTCCGTAGTCTGTAGTCTGTTGTCCGTTGTCTAATCATCTTCGATATTTATAATCTATTCCCATCAGAGCACCGCTGAAGGTGAACACTTCGCCGGTGGCTACCAGCACGCTGCTGTCTATCACGCCTTCGGGTGGCATTACAAAACTGACTATCATCAGCACCAAACCGAATAAGCAAAGTGTTATGGCTGTGATTAATTGTATGGTTGCTTTCATGGTTTTGAGCTTTGAGCTTTGAGCCGTGAGCTTTGAGCTTTGAGCTGCTTTGGCCACCTTAATCCTTAAACCAAACTCATTGCTCACTGCTCGCTACTCATTGCTCATTGCTTTTGTTTATCCTGCAAATCCTCCTCCGCCTCCTCCGTTGTCGTTGTCAGGGCCGTTTGGGTCCACTGCTTCGTCGCCGTCGTTGTCGGTGTCGACGCCGTTGTCGCTGGCATTTACGCGTTTAACCACTTTGCCGTTGCGGTCGTAGCAGGTGATGCTGAACGAGGTGTTTGCCAACGCATCTTTGATTTCGCCACTGGGGGTGAAAATAACCTTTCGCGAGGTGATAAGGTCGGTGCCCACTTCGCCTACGGTGCTGACTGCTTTGGAGTTGAGCCCGAATCGCATGGTGCCCAAATAGGGGATGGACACTGAGTGGCCTTCGGATATCCAACTCATCAAAACATCGGCAACGGCAGCACAAGAGGCTTTTAATATGGCTTGTGAGATACCGCTGTGGGCCGACGCTTCGGCTATGACTTTTTCGTCGCTTAGGCGGTTATACATTTCGGTGCTGAGTACGTAGCCGTATTCAACATTGTCTTTCGAGAACGAGATATTGCGTTCTACTGCTTTGATTTTTACTGACATGATATTTGATTTTTTGTTGGTTAATAAATGATTTTCTTTCGGACTTTGCTGCCCGATGATAAACGACAATCGGAAAAAACTGACTCGCAACTTTTCTGCTGATTTCTCCGGATAAAATCATGTAGTCCGTTGTCCATAGACTGTTGTCCGTTGTCCGTTGTCTTTTAATATTTTACAGAGATATATGCTTTTGTTTTTATATTACAAAATTACTGCTTTTTAGCCATGTGTGCAAGCATTGTCCCGAATGTTGACATGTGTTTTTCGGGACACTTATTTTTCGCAATAAATATCGGGGCTGCTCTTATGTATAAAAAATGTTTTTTTCGCATATACAATAATATTATATATTTGCCGTTAATTTCAAATAGTTGTTGTTTATAATGTAAGCGGATACTTGCTTTTTTTGAGGTATCCGCTTTTTTTTTGTGGGGTTGCACAATAATGTTATACAATCATCGTTATTGGCTTACACGAACTATAATAAATAATAAATTTTTCTTCATGTATGTGGGCGCTTCTTTAATCGGAAACGCCCGTTTTTTTTTGTTGTTTTATACAATAAATACATATATTGCTCGTTTGCTTTACTCAGTTGGTTAATATTTAAATATTGCGGGAGTTTCTTTAATCGGAAACGCCCGTTTTTTTTTGTTGTTTATACAATAAATACATATATTGCTCGTTTGCTTTACTCAGTTGATTAATATTTAAACATTGCGGGAGTTTCTTTAATCGGAAACGCCCGTTTTTTTTGTTGTCTGTAGTCCGTTGTCCGTAGTCTGTTGTCCGTAGTCTGTTGTCCGTAGTCCGTTGTCTGTTGTCCGCAGTCTTATTCAATCTCCAGTTCCACTTCTTTGCCTCGGCCAAGCACTTTTCTGATGCGGTCGTAAACGCCGTTGAAGTGTTTCAGAGGATGTTTTAGGCAGCCGGGTGCTATGCTTTCGCCCAACAGTATGCTGCCGTCGGTGCGTGTGTAAGCGCCGTTGCCGGGTTTAAGCATGGGGCAGTAGGTGGGCAGATTTGTGTTTAGCGATACATATTCAAGTTTTTCGCATAAACGGCATTCTGCATCTTTGAGATACTCGCTTTCCAATATATCCACCATAGGCATCTGTCGTTGATACTGCTTGCAGTAGTGAATACATATATTATATGTGCCTCTGCACAGTGCGCTGTGGGCGTTCTCGGCGGTCTGGCATACCTTTTCGCCGTTGATGATAAGTGTGCCGTCTATAACTCGGCCGTTGTTGCATTGTCGTTTTATTTTTATCTTCATGGTTTTTTTGGGTTATTGGTTACTGGTTATTGGTTAAGGGTTATTGTAAATTGTTTCTTCGTTGTCCTGCTCATCGCTCAAAGCTCATCGCTCAAAGCTCAAATAATATTCGGCATAGTCTTTGCAGTTGGTTGGCAAGGTGTGTTTTATCAGTTGCGGAAGTTCTTGTTTTAGTTCTTGGTATAGTTTCAGTCCGGGAAGGTCGTTGTCCGGAAAGATGTGTATTCGAGGGTGTCGACGCAATATGTCGATGTGTTGTTTGTGGCACGATTTCAGCAAGGTGGCACTTGGAATGGCAATGGCTTTTCGGCCGCCCGAAAGCAATGCCCAGCAGTCGCTTGTGCCTTCGGCCAGGTATAAATCTTCGTGGGGTTGAAGGGTGTTTAGTATCGGCAGATTATATATTGTGGGGCGGCTGCCGCGTGCAAAACAAAAGCGTGGCACTTGGCTGTCGAAACCCATGTAGCGCCATTGGATAGAGTGCAGTTTGTGGCCGTCGGTGTCGAAATAGGGTATTACAATGTGTTCGTGTGTGGAGGATATACGTAAGTCGGATATAACTTTTTTATCCAATCTGCGTTTGTCAAATAGGAATGCGGCAGCCCTATTTGTGATAATCGGATTGTCGAAGATATAGGCATATTGTCTTAGGTCGACGCTTTCGGCGTTGGGTTGCCACGATGCCGAAGAGCGATAGTCGTTGTTTACCCCGCTGCCTTCGAGCCGTGTCAGCGCCTCTGAAAACGAACAGTGCATTATGTTTATAACCAAATCGATGGCACTGCCCGAAGCATTGCACGACCAACAGCGATAACGATTGTATTTAAACGTCATGCTCGGATTCCTGTCGGCATGAAACGGACATAGCGCTTTGCCGCGTCTTATGCTTATCCCCAAACGGTTGGCAACTTCGGTTATATCGTATTGTTTCATCTGATTGTTGGTTTTGGGTTGTAAGTTTGTTTGTTTTATTCGCTTATCTGTCGTATTATCTTTTTGTATTGGCCGTTGCCTAAGTCTTCAATTTTTCCTTCCGATTTCCATTTCGAAATTCTTACTTTAGGGTCGGTGCTTAGTCCCATTTTTTGTAGTTCTTGAATCAGTCTGAAGCGTGAAAAATGTTTTGGCAGCATTTCGAAAAGTGTTCTTTTTAAAAATTCGTTGTTTTCGCGTTGACGAAGATTTTCTTCCTGCATTTTTGCGTCGTGGTCTTTGCTGTAGCGCAGCAATGTGTTGTAGAGTATGTAGTTGGAGGCAAATTTGTAGATAAGTATCACTGTGTCTTTTATATAGTCGGGTGTTAAAAAGGATTTTTCGGCGGTGTCGAAGTATTCTTTTTCAATCTTAAAGAGGTACAGACAAATGCATGCTACTCTGAATGCCGATACCGAAGCGCGTGGTGCAAAGGCGTTTACGGTAAGTGGTATGTGGCATGTGGGCAGATTGATGATGTTGGTTATTTGGGCATCGAATTCCTTAACATATTGGTCCAAAAACTCGGTATCGAGCACTTGTATGGGCATCAACGATCCGTCCTTGTCAAACACTTTGCCAAGCAAGATATCCAAAAATGTGTCTATTTCGGCTGTCTCTTTGGCGGTTATGCCGTCTTTTTTGTTTCTTACATATTTGTCGGGACTAAACGGAATCAATATGGCACGGTTTAAGCAGCCGTTGGTAAGCTTGTCCTTAAAAAACGAATCCAACGTTTCGGGTGTGGTGGTGTACAGCGATGAAATATTTACGTCTACAACACCTTTTACCGATTCTTTATTGCCCGTGTCGTGGTCGATGGTGTCGCCCAAATCGTACGATTTCAGCATAATTTCGCCCAAATCGAAACTGTCCGATTTCGTGTTTTTAAGTATCGACGACATCTCGGAGGTGAAATGATATTGAATCAGTGTGTCGCCAAATTTTTTCTTTATGGCAAGCCCGTGTTGAACAACCTGAAAGCGCGACACATGTTCGCACAACACTATATTTATTATCTCCGGCATCTCCTTTTTCTTGCTGTTGGAGCCCTTGGTATTGTTGTCGGCGTTTATCTCGTTTTCTATGTCGCGTTGTTGGTCGTCCATGGCTATAAGCTTTTGAGCAAAAATGGATTGATAGTCTTTAAAATCTTGCTTGCCCACTCCGCTGTCGCCAAAAACGTAACATTGAACCACCGGAGCCGAAAGCTTGTTGTGCGTGGAGCGGTCGAAGAAGAAATGTATTCTTACGCGATTGGCATAGGTCGAAAAAATGGGCATCATGGCCATGAAAAACGCACTCTTTTCGTTGTCCGAACAGTTGTTTAAGATTATCTGCAAAGGCAACGGAAGGTAGCGCTCCGTGAATAAGTTTTCGTAAAAATCAATTTTTTCTTTTATTTTTGATATCGGCATAATATTTTCTGTTTTGTTGCGTTATTAAAGCATTGAGTAAGTTGTTAAACTCATGAATGTTTTATTTCTAAGCGGGGTTTTAAACACCCCGCTTTTTTTGTGTTACTTTACGCCGTCTTTATACAACTCTAAAAACTTAGGGTAAAGAAAGTCAATTACTTCCGAAAAACTTTTGTCGTGAAACACTATCGCTTGCAATGTCGAACCCACCTTGGGAGTGAAGCGAAAAGTGTTGTTGGAAAAATCGAGTATCTCGCCAAAATGGCGTATGATAAAAACTCGACACGATATGGAGGAGCAAAAATCGCCTCCCGAACCGAAAAAACCGCATTCGTTGCAGTGCGAAATTGTTGTTGCCATGATTCTTATGCCTTGGTTGCTTTGGTTAAACATATAAGTCCTTCTTTCATGTCCTCGTACATGCCGGCAAGGAAATCGGAGGCCGATTTGGGATCAAATTTCTTTACGAAAACACGGCAAAAACCATCTTTGTCCAACGATATGGATATGGTGTCCGATTCGTATACTTTGGGGTTGGACTCATATTTTTTCGTTATCTTTTCGGTGGCTATCACCTCGTTGGGCGAA
This sequence comes from Bacteroidales bacterium, assembly GCA_017555745.1. Lineage (GTDB taxonomy): Bacteria > Bacteroidota > Bacteroidia > Bacteroidales > P3 > HGM05376. The sequence goes on along the minus strand of JAFZFU010000044.1, from coordinate 1,333 downwards.
AGAATTTGAAGTTGTGCGTTGAATTTGTTTTTTATCTCTTCGTTTTCGGTTATCAGCGTAAGGCTGATGTTGTTCATTTGTTTAATCATTTTGTTTTTCTCCTATATTAAAATTATTATTTGTGTAAAGGCAACTTCTAAAAATTCCACGTTCTGAAACTATCTAGAATTATTTTAAAGAACTTTTGCGTGCTTTGCGTTTTTTCTTGGAATCTTTCTATTTCTTTTTCAATCGCATAGCCCGCTATGTTCAATCAAAAGAAAGTAGAAATCTTCTCAAGGAAATTCCACAAATCACTTGCAAAGCAATTTTTAGAAGTTGCCTAAATTAAATTGTGTCTTTTTGTTGGTTGAACTCCACGATGTCGTAGACGGTGCAATTCATGATGTATCGCAAAAACTTGCTGTCTATCGTTATGCTCGTCATCGGGAAGGCGCGGGTGCCAAGCAGTGCCATCATTATTTGATCGCGAGCTTCGGGCCGAAGCAGACTCGTGTTGCGATGAATTATTTCCAGTTCGCCTGCAGAATAATAGTTTTTCAGTGCATCGGCTATCCAATTGTTTTTCTGTTGTTCGTTATTCATAATCAGTGTCTTTATAAGTTTACGGATGCAAAGATACAACTTTTTTGGCCCAATTTATGCGGGGCAATCATTCCCCCGAACTGCCCAAAACGAATCCATGTTTTTCAGCATTATAAGTGCAAAAAATCCTTTGTGCGGGGCAATGTTTGAGGCATATCTCTGCATTGAGGGACAAAAAAAGGGGTGAGTAGACACCAATTTCGGGTGAAATGTGTAGAATTGTTTTCGGGCCCCGTAGGGGAGGAGAAACGGGTAAGTTAACGGGGTAGTTAACCTATTAATCTGTTGAAGTATAGTTTGTTAACCCCAAAATGGGTGTTTTTTTACCCCCCACCCCCCCCGGTGGATTGTGGGATGTTGGTTTTGGGTGATAATTATAGGCAATTTCTAAAAATTGCTTTGCAAGTGATTTGTGGAATACTGACTTCGTCGATGTTGCTATCGCTCGAAAGAGCTAATGCTTAGGCATTGCTCTTTACTCGATGCTTTCCTTCATAATCGTATTGTATATCAGGTCTATTATTTCCAACTTTATTCCCGTTAACATCAACTTGAACTTGATTTTTTCGAATTTCTGTTGCATCACTATCTAATAGTCTTGATATAAAGGCAAGTTCTAAAAATTCACTTTCTAACAAAATAGAGAACCTATCTTTACTATTTTGCTAGAATTTTCAATCTGCAAAAGTATACTATTTATTCAAAAACTCCAAATAAATAGATTGTTTTAACATTTATATTCTTTTCT
>JAFZFU010000043.1 GCA_017555745.1 Bacteroidales bacterium | reverse complement strand
TTGTTTTTGTGGTGGGTTGAAATGATTTTAGGGGCGGGGTATTTTTCGAACGCCTATATTCTGTGTTTAATTATAAGAACTCTGTTTAACATTTTTAATATATACCTTCCTCTTACTATTTGTGTCGACTATGTTTAGGTACGTCTTATAATCGTTTATTCAATGCTGAGGGACTATTGGTGTGGAATGCTAAGCAAACAGTATATTTGGCAGTATATTTTCGGTGATAAGAAAAAAGGACACTTCATTTGCGAAGTGTCCTTTTGTTATTGTACGATTATTTGTTTGATTTATTTCGAAAGGATATCCAAAAGTTCTACATATTTTGGTGTAAGTATTATTTCGGTGCGGCGGTTTACGGCGCGGTTTTCTTTAGTGCTGTTGTCTACCTTAGGAACATATTCACCTCTTCCCGATGCTGTTATTCGGCCGGGCTCTATTGTGGAGTTTTTAAGCAATGCTTTTACTATTGCAGTGGCACGCATTACGCTTAGGTCCCAATTGTCTTTTACCTCGCTTTTGCCGCGATAGGCCACGTTGTCGGTATGTCCTTCTACCATTACGTTGATATCGGTGTTTTCTTCCAATATTTTCGATAGTTCGGTTATGGCTTTCATACCTTCGGCCGATACTGTCCAACTGCCCGATGCAAACAACAATTTGTCTTCCATCGAAACATATACTTTGCCATCTTTTACTTCTATCTTTAAGCCTTTGTTTTCGAAACCTACCAATGCATTGGCTACTTTTTGGCGTATTTCGTTTATGGCTCTTTCTTTTTCTTCGAGGGCTTTTTTCAGTTCTTGTTCTTTTTCTTCAAGTTTGCGGGTAAGGTCGTCCATGCGTTCTTTACGTTCTTCGTATTCTTTTTGTAGCACCTCCAAACGGCTTTCTTTTTCGTTAAGTTCTTTTTCACGCTCTTCGAGCAATAGACGTGTCGAACTCAAGTCGTTGTTTTTGCCTGTAAGTTGTGCCATGTATGCCGCTGTTGTTTCTTCGTATTTCTTTTTGGCTGCGGCATATTCGGCCGATAGTTGTTGTAGTTCGTCGTTAAGACGTTCTATATTCTTTTCGGCATTGCTTATCGAGCCTTTTAGTTGTTTGTTTTGTTCCATTAAGCGTTTGTTTTCGCTGTTGGCAGCCGACAATTCATCTTTGGTTATCGAGTATTGTTTGTTCAATCTGTCGTTTTTAGATTCCAATGCTGCGTATTTTTCCATCGATACACACGATGTCATTACTATCGACAATACTGTTATTCCTATTAATATCTTCTTCATTGTAGTATGGTATTTAATTGTTTTTGTTTATTATGTATTTGCTATTGACGTGTTATTGGTTTATTTCTGTCATCATTGGACAGTGGTCGGAGTGTCTGGCTTCGGGCAGTATTACCGATCTTACGAGGCGTTCGCGCAGTGGGTCGGCGGCCATTATATAGTCTATACGCCAGCCTTTGTTGTTGGCTCTTGCATTAAATCTATAGCTCCACCATGTATAGTTGTGTGGTTGTGGGTTAAAGAATCTGAAAGTGTCTATGAATCCCGACTTTATAAAACCATCTATCCATTCTCTTTCTTCGGGTAGGAATCCCGAGTTGTTGGCATTGCGCACCGGGTCGTGGATGTCGATGGCTTCGTGGCAGATATTAAAATCGCCACATATAACAAGGTTTGGGCGTTCGCGCTTTAGGTCGTTGATGTAATTTTGAAAGTCGTCGAGCCATTTCATTTTAAAGTCTTGGCGTTCATCGCCGCTTGTGCCGCTTGGATGATATACGCTGATAACGGACAAGTCGCCAAAGTCGGCACGCAAAAAACGGCCTTCTCTGTCATATTCGGGTATACCCATACCTACCTGTACATTGTCGGGTATTTGTTTGCAAAGTATTGCTACTCCGCTATATCCTTTCTTTTCGGCCGAATGCATATATGTGTGATATCCGGCTATCGAAAAGTCCATTACCGGTATTTGTTCGGGTTGTGCTTTGGTTTCTTGCAAGCATAGCACATCGGGCGAAGTGGCTGTAAGCCATTCCATAAAACCTTTGCCCATGGCTGCTCGTATGCCGTTGACATTGTAGGTTGCTATTTTCATCTTTTGTACCTTGTTTTGTTTTTGTTGAGACCTAAAACGTAGAACTTCGTTTTTTATTGTAGGCAACTTCTAAAAATTGCTTTGCAAGTGATTTACGGAATTTTCTTGAGAAGACTTCTACTTTCTTTTGATTGAGCATAGCGGGCTATGCGATTGAAAAAGAAATAGAAAGATTCCAAGAAAAAATGTAAACCACGCAAAAGTTTCAAAGAACACTCTTTGGTTTATCCGAAACGTGGAATTTTTAGAAGTTGCCTATAGGCTCGTGGTATGTTTCTTTGACAAATGTGAGCAATAAAGAATAGAATTGTGCGTTATTCAACAATATTCAACAAATTATATATATAATGAAGAAGATATTATATTGGTTGCTGACAAATTTTTCGTTGGTATACAAAGTGTTGGCAGTGTTGGTAGTGTCGCTTTTGATATTGTTGGTGTTCCCCAATCAAAAAAAGTCGGACTATGATTTTGTTGCCGGTGGTTTTTGGAATAACGAAGATTTGTATGCCCCCTTCGATTTTGCTGTACAAAAGTCACAAGAAGAGATAGATAGGGATATAGCTACTGCAAAGAGTGATGCTCTGTTGTTTTTTTATTTTGATTCCGTAGTTTGCGACAAGGTCGAAAATCAACTGCTGAATATGGAGTGGCATCTTACCAACTATCAGCGTAATGAACTTTTGCGTGTGGTAAATCAGATATATTCTCGCGGCTATTTGCAGGAGCCGGATAAAATGGATATAAACCGTACTATAATCCTTCTTAGGGGCAATGTGGGTACCACACGTGGTTATGCCGATTTCTACAACAGGGCTCAAATCAACGATTTATTGGACGAACGACTTGTAGGTTTCAGCAATTCCGATTCGTTGAGGGTGTTCTTGTTGAATAATCTGTTGCAGCCAAATATAGTTTTTGACGATATAAGAACAAAGTTGGAAGAAGATTCGAGGGTGTCTCAAATATCTTCGGCTTCGGGTATGGTGTCGATGGGGCAGCTTATAGTGTCGAAGGGTGAGTATATAACTCCCGAAAAGGCTAATGTGCTTAGGTCGTTGGAGAGCGAGAAAAAGACACGCTTTGATATCAACTATTCCGAAATGAACCGAAATATAGGTCTGTATTTGTTGATAATAATAGCCTTTACGGCATTGTTTTTGTTTTTGGCTCTTATCAAACATCCTTTGCTTTCCGATAATAAAAAGGTAACCTTTGTGCTGTTTATTATATTTATGATGTCTTTTATGGTGGCTATGTTGCTGCGTATCAATCCCGATTGGGTAATGTTGGCACCCTTGTGTCTTGCTCCGATATTGGTGAGGGTGTTTTTCGATATGAGGGTGGCGTTGTATATACATTTGGTTATCATTATCATCATAGCGTCGTTTGTGCCAAACAGCTTCGAGTTTATTTTTTATCAGCTTATAGCTGGTATGATGAGTATAATAAGCGTGAAGAATTTCGAACATAGAAGTAACTTCTTTGTGGTTAGTTTGATAGTATTTCTTACCTATTCGGCTATATATGTCGCCGGTGTTTTAAGTCAGGATACTACATTGGAAAATATACATATCGACAGATTTGTGATATTTTTCTGCAACGCTTTGTTGTTGCTTATGGCGTTCCCCTTCACTTATCTGTTCGAAAAGATATTCGGCTTTGTGTCGGTGCTTACATTACTCGAAATATCGAGTACCAATACTAAGGCTTTGCGAGATTTATCTAACAAAGCACCCGGCACTTTTCAGCATTCGGTGCAGGTGGCCAATATTGCCGAAGATATGATAAACGAAATAGGGGGGAATTCGCTTTTGGCACGTGTGGGTGCCTTGTATCACGACATCGGAAAGATGTATGCACCATTGTATTTCACCGAAAATCAGACTTCGGGATTCAATCCACATGCCGAATTGGAGAGTGAAGACAGTGCATCGGTTATTATATCGCACGTTAGAAACGGAGTGGAGATGGCCAAGAAATATCATTTGCCCGAAAGTGTTATCGATTTCATACGTACACACCATGGTACTACAAAAACGGGCTATTTCTATAATCGTTATCTTATGGAACATCCCGGCGAACCTGTTGATGAGGCATTGTTTGCCTACAACGGCCCGAAGCCTTATTCGAGAGAAACGGCGGTGGTAATGCTTGTAGACTCGGTAGAAGCGGCTGTGAGAAGTTTGAAGAATCACGATAAGGAGTCGATAAGCGACTTGATAGACAGAATAGTGGAAGGCAAGATACGCGATAATCAGTTTTCTAATTGTAACATTACTTTTAGAGATATCGACACCATAAAGCGTATACTTAAAGATAAAATGTTGAGTATATACCATGTAAGGATTGCTTATCCTGTGGTGGATGCTTCGAAAAGAAAATAGTAATACATATATAATATATACTGCTGATGAAAAAAGATAATTTGTTTGGATATACATTGACCGATCTACAACGTGTTTGTGAAAATGAAAAGTTTCCTAAGTTTACGGCCAAGCAGATGGCCGATTGGTTGTATAAAAAACGTTGTTCGAGTATCGACGACATGACCAATCTTTCGCTTAAGATACGTTCGCGTCTTAATGAATTATATGTGTTGGAAAAGAGAGAACCTGTTCATTCGCAGACATCTGTCGATGGTACAAAGAAGTATCTTTTTTTGGTTGGAGAGAATCATTATATCGAGAGTGTTTATATACCGGACAAAGATCGTGCCACCTTGTGCATATCATCGCAGATAGGTTGTAAGATGGGCTGCAAGTTTTGTGTTACCGGCAAGCAGGGCTTTAAGGGTAATCTTACAGCAGCCGAAATATTGAATCAGATATTCAGTATACCCGAAAGTCAGTCGTTGACCAATATAGTATATATGGGAATGGGCGAGCCTTTCGACAATTTCGATGCGGTGCTTCAAAGTATTCAGGTGCTTACTTCGGAATGGGGTGTGGCAATGAGTCCGAGACGTATTACTGTGTCTACTGTGGGGGTGATACCGGGTATAAGAGAGTTTATGGAAAAAACAGAGTGCCACTTAGCTGTAAGTCTTCATGCACCCACAGGCGACAAACGTTCACAAATAATGCCTATGCAGAAGCCTTATCCGCATAGCGAGATAGTGCGACTGCTTAGAAAATACGATTGGAGCGGACAACGTAGATTGTCGTTCGAATATATAGTATTTAAGGATTTCAATGATGGTGAGGAGAACGCCAGAAAACTTGTAAACTTATTGCATCATTTAAAATGTAGGGTTAATCTTATCAGATTCCATGTTTCGGAAGGTGTGCCATTGGAAGGTGTGGATATGGATGAGATGATAGCATTTAGAGATTATCTGTCAAACGAGGGTATTATATGCACCATAAGGGCTTCGCGAGGCGAGGATATAATGGCAGCATGCGGATTGTTGGCAGGTAAGAAAGAATAACGGAAAACGACTGTAAATTTCCCTCACGACGTTGTTGAATTTCCCTCACGACGTTTTGTCAAAATCCTCGTGATGTACGAATAGCTACATCACGAGGATTTTTTATTCATGCCTATGGCTTTGCCGAGGAATAAAACAACGATGGTGTGGCAATGGGCGAGAACGTGAAATTTTTAGAAGTTGTCGTTAATAATAGAGACCTCCGAGTTGTTAAATTTAGCGCTCAATTGCGATGTGAAATTATGTTGTCAATTATTTGTGAAAAAAATCTCGAGAAGAGTAAAAAATACACCTTCGAAAAGAAAAAAATGCAATTATCTGTAGATTTTTTGTGTTTGTGTGAAATATTTAGATTTTATTCTAACAATAAAATGTGTATAAGTGGAACGGCATAAAATTGTCTTCTTTTTATCTTTATATATTGTTGGTATATAGCGTATTTAAGCTATTGAGTGTGATTTTTTGAGTGTTTGTATATTGTTAATTATCAATAAGATGTCCTAATGTTTTGATGTATAGATAATTGTGCTTTCGCTATCTTTGTATGCCTTTGATTATTAATTCTGTGGGTTGTTTTGAAAGAAAAAATGCACGAAAAAGTAAGAAAATAGGAAATAAATTTTTTTTATTGAAAAAAAAGTATTATATTCCGCCGCTTTGGGTGTGTTTTTGATTATTTGTTTATTTATCAGAGTGTTGTTGAAAAATGGTATAAGAGGAATGTTAAATAGTGGAATTTTATTACAGAAAAAAAATGAATTATGCAAATTTTTTTTCAAACATTCAATTGTTTTTTTCTTTATAAATTTGCAAACGAAAACGAGAAAACGGAAATATATCATAAATCACTAAAATATAGATATTACTATAAAAATGATGGCTAATAAAGATTGCAAAATAGTTTGGAATAAATGTCTTGAGGTTATACGAGATATATTGCAAAGCGAACAGTTGTTTAATACATGGTTTAAACCTATTGTTCCATTGCAATTGGAGAATAATGTTTTGACTATCCAAGTGCCTAGTCATTACTTCTATGAATATTTGGAAGAACATTATATCGACCTCTTGAGAAAGACCATACGTCGTGAGTTGGGTAATGCTGCTCAATTGCGTTACACTATCTTGATGGAGCGTACTATCGGAGGTGGAAGTAGTGTAGTGTTGCCTTCTGCAGGATACAAAGCCGTACATAATATGCCAAAGGATATGCCAATCAATATTAATTCCGAAAATGCTAAGGATTTTCCTAATCCTTTTACTATACCGGGTATTCAAAAGGTAAGAATACATTCGCAACTAAATGGTAATTACACTTTAGAAAACTTTGTGGAAGGTGAATGTAACCGTTTGGCACGTTCTGCAGGATATGCTATAGCCGAAAATCCGGGCCGTACCAGCTTTAATCCTCTATTGATATATGGTAATGCAGGTTTGGGTAAAACCCACTTGGCACACGCTATCGGTATAAAAACCAAAGAGAAATTCCCCGATAAGACTGTGTTGTATGTTACCTCTGAACAGTTTTCGCAACAGTTTCGTGATGCCTCTACTAATCAAACAGTAAACGATTTTATGCACTTCTACGAAATGATAGACGTGCTTATAGTAGATGATATTCACTTCTGGGAAAACAGAGTGCCACGCACTCAGGAAGCGTTCTTCCATATATTCAATTATTTGCACCAAAGAGGTAAACAGATTATCATCACCACCGATAAGGCTCCTGCCGACTTGGCCGGATTGGAATCGAGATTGATATCGCGTTTGAAATGGGGATTGTCGGCTGATATCCAAGCACCAAACGTAGAAACACGTATGGCTATACTTCGCCAAAAATTGGCCAACGACGGTGTGGAAATGCCTCACGAAGTAATAGAATATATAGCATACAATATCAATACCAACGTTCGTGAATTGGAAGGCGCATTGATATCATTGATGGCTCAGTCGTCGTTGAACAAAAAACAGATAACTCTCGATTTGGCTAAACAGATGATAGACAAATTTGTGAAGAATACTGCACGCGAGATAACCATCGATTATATACAAAAGGTGATATGCGACTACTTTGGTCTTCCTATCGAAAGTATACAATCGCACACTCGTAAGCGCGAAATAGTTCAAGCACGTCAGTTGGCTATGTATTTCGCCAAAAAGATGACAAAGGCATCGTTGGCTATAATAGGTTTGCAATGCGGAAACAAAGACCATGCAACGGTATTGCATGCTTGTAAAACCGTTTCGAACTTGGCCGAAACCGACAAGCAATTCCGCTTTTGGGTAGAAGAGTTGGAAAAGAAGTTTAACCAGTAAAATACATTTATTTTTTTCATAATATTGTTATTGTACCTTTACCTCTTGTAATAATAGAGGTAAAGGTTTTTTTAGAGGTAAAACTTAATGCTGGAGAATTATGAAAGTACCATTTAAACCGGGGACAATGATATATCCCTTACCTGCCGTTATGGTAAGCTGTGGCAACAGTCTCGAAAATTATAATATAATAACTGTGGCATGGACGGGCACTATATGCACCGATCCTCCTATGTGTTATGTGTCGATACGCAAAGAGCGTCATTCGCACAAACTGATAAAAGAAACAGGCGAATTTGTTATAAACATCACTACCGAGGCCTTGGCAAAGGCTACCGATTGGTGTGGCGTAAGGTCGGGACGCAACTACAATAAGTTTAAAGAAATGCATCTTACCCCGCAGCAAGGTCAGGTGGTAAAAGCACCTCTTATTGCCGAATCGCCGCTGAATATAGAGTGTAGGGTTGTAGAGGTAAAAGAATTGGGCTCGCACGATATGTTTATAGCCGAAGTGGTGGCCGTAAATGCCGAAGAAAAACTTATAGATAAGTCTACGGGTGCATTTCAGTTGAATCACGCAGAGCCGTTGGCTTACTCGCATGGCAAATATTATGGCTTGGGCGAGAAGATAGGATCCTTTGGATTCTCGGTGGCTAAGAGAAAGAAGTAAACGGACAACAGACAACGGACAACGGACAATGGACAACGGACAACAAGTCAATTAGTGGTGCGGTAGCCACTTGTGGTCTCGTGGTCTCGTACTCTGCGAAGCTTTTAAAACTCATACTATCAGATGGTTGTAATTCTAATTGCTGATTTGGAATCTTGTGGCGAAAGGTGTTGAATAATATAATTGCTTGATTGATAGTGTGTATGCTGTTGTTTGTTATAATTGAATGAGACTTAAATATCATGCTATCAGGAGATTGATGTTGATACAGTGGCTTTTTGAATGCTTTGAATGCTTAACAACGGTCAGGGACGGTGTATTTGCCCTTTTCGGAAGCCTGTTTTATGCCTTACATATCATACTTGCAGATATTTACGGCTATGATACGAGATGTAAATAATGATGTTTGAATAGAAATAATACTATTGCTTATATGATATACATACATATCCCTTTTTGTAAACAACGGTGCATATATTGTGCGTTCTACTCGTTGGCTACCGGTGCCGACAAGCAGAAATATGTAGATGCTTTGTGTAAAGAGTTGGAAATAAGAAAAGATTATCTCCCCGACAGAAAGATAAAGACTGTGTATATGGGTGGTGGCACTCCTTCCATACTTACTCCGGAGCAGCTGGCTATGATATATGATGCCTTGCAGCGACATTATGACGTCTCCGATGTGGAGGAGTTTACAATTGAGGCCAACCCGGAGCAGTTGACGGTGGATTATCTTCATGCTTTGAGGCAGTTAGGTTTTATAAACAGGATAAGTATGGGTGTGCAAACCTTCGACGATGATAAACTGAAGATGCTCAACCGCAGGCATACTTCGGCTATGGCAATAGAGGCAGTGCGTAATGCACAACAAATAGGATTCGACAATATAAGCGTAGATCTTATATACGGCATACCGGGTATGACCCTGCAACAATGGCAACACAATCTTCATACTCTCAGTATGTTGGATGTGCAACATTTGTCGTGTTATGCTCTTACTGTGGAGCCGGGCACTATGCTGGATACCCTTATACAAAAGGGTAGGATTCCCCAAGTGGACGACGACGAAACCATAAAGCATTACAATGCTCTCCAACAATGGATAACCGACAATGGTTTTGTTCAGTATGAGATATCCAATTATTGCAAGCAAGGCTTTGAAGCTAAGCATAATAGCCGATATTGGGACTCTACTCCTTATTTGGGTGTGGGTGCCGCCGCTCACTCTTTCGACGGATGTTCGCGACAGTGGAATATCGGTAATGTGGATAAATATATAGAGGGTGTAAATAGCGGCGCTCTTGCATATACTGCCGAACAACTTTCGCAAAAAGACAGGTATAACGAATATATAATGACTGCTTTACGTACCTCGAAGGGGTTGAATAAACAAGTGTTGGCAGCCTATCCGCAATATTGGGAGGTAGGAGAGAAGCTCCTTACACAATATATATGTAAGGGACTGATGTGCGAAACCGAATATGGCTACAAACTTTCCGCACAGGGCTTTTTATTTGCCGATGCAATAGCGGCGGATTTATTCTGTTTGTAGCTAAATTTCTTGATAAACAATAATTTAACACTTCCCTTTCTCGATTCCATTTTATTCTTTAACAAATATGGGTATCATGGGAAGTGTATTTGTTTTTATTATCGCTGATAAACAGTGTAATAGTAATTGAGAATTGACGTTTTAATTTGTTATTTAACAAATGGTGGCCCTTTGTGCCGAATTTCCTCTGTTTTTCGTTTGTTTCCTTTGATAAACAATATATTATAATTGAAAATTTGGCTTTTGGTATGTTATTTAACAAATGAGGCCCAAAAGTGCCTAAATTACCATGTTTCCGAGTGACTTTTGTTGATAAACAATAATTTAACAATCGGGAATTCTAATTTATCTTTATATTTTAACAAACTTGAGTGTAACCTTATCCCATATTTATGCGTTAAAGCATCCTATATTAACAAATGAATATTGGATGATGATATTAATAATTGAATGTTTGTAACTGAAAAATAGCAATATAGAAAAACGATGTTAAATGCTTGACTTGGGTATTATTATGTGAGGAGAACGGTTTGTAAATTTTTTTTGCAAATTTCCTTTGTAGTTCGAATAAAAGTATTATCTTTGCATCAAATACTTCAAGAAAAACATATACTAGGAATAAATTATAATAAACAGAAAATGAAACAGATAGTAAAACACTCTGTTGGATGTCTGGAGTCTTCTAACGATTTATCAGTCAAAGAATTGCATAGAAATATGCACGTAATTGAAAAACCAAGTGCTAAAACATCAAATTTAACATTTGGAACTGCTAAAAAATCGCTTTTGGCACTTGTTTTTGCATTTGTGGCCGCCACAAGTTTTACCTTTTTGCACGCTCAAACACAAGGTAGACAAATGCCATCGATAGTAGTTGATGTACGCGACAATTTACAAATTGTACGTTACTATAACAACGGACAACCATTTGAGTTCAATCTTATGCTTAATTCTTTGGTAAATACTGCCAGCTACGAAGTTAGTGAAATGGACTGCAACGCATTACCCACTACTCCTACTTTGTTGGACAACAACTTCAACATCGTTACCACTTCGCAAGCTGTGGGCACCGACCAAGCTTTGCTTACAGTACAAGTAACCCCGACTGCTTCGGTAACTCCGGGTACTTATTGCTTCGGCGTGTTTGCTATCGACCAATCCGGAATATGCGTTTCGGATATATTTGCTTTTAACGTTATCCTTCTAATCGAAAACCCCGAAATTACTTATACCGGACTTGCCGGAAGATACGACTCGCTATACGTAATGCACGACTCGTTGGCTGTTTGTCATGGATCGGCTTTGACTACAGGTTTCCAATTGCCATTGGCTATAGACACAACTGGTGTGGGTGGATTGTTCGATGTTTACAACAACTCTCTTGTTTCGTACTGGTGGGAAGCTACTGCTAACACAAACGAAATAGAAGGCCTTCGCACTACAGGCTACGGCACTGTAAATGGCGACAACTTTGTTTTGGATATTACCGATACATTATCTAACGTACCCGAAGCTTTCCACGGAATAATAACATATACCGTAGGCGCTGCTTACAAAACACGCCCAGATGCTCCGGACTCGATGATGTTGCAACCTTATACTTTCACTGTAATAACTTCGCCCGAAACAGAACGACAACTATTGGCGCAGTCTTCAAGAGACTCCCTTTGTCAGGGTGAAACATTCCAGTTGACTTTCTCGCCTGTGGCTGACCTTGACTTCGGAAACGGTTTCGGTATATATTTGCGTAGCACCGGCGCCGGCGACTTGGTGGATACATTCCTAACTGCAGGTACTTATACACACACTGTGGTAAACGACGAAGACATAAACTTCGAATACTACTTGTATGACTCTTTGACAGGTTGTATTGGACAAAAGTTCACTTTCTTGCAAAAGGTTAACCCAACAGTACATGTCCAAATTGCAGGTGGAAACGACTATGTGGTGGACAGTATAGTTGACGGTACTATCTACTTGTCGATGACTCAATGTCCGGGTGCAAGATTATTGATAGACCCTGCTTCGTTTGTACAACCTACTGCCGAGGCTCCCGAATATATGCAATGGAGCTGGTACTCGCAAACTGTTACAGGTATAACATACCACGATACTATCAGCCCGATGAGAGGTATAGTGGCTTACGACACTGTTAACGACCAATTTGTAAACGTAGTGCCAATGGGCAACAACGCTATACATTACTTAGACCGCGACAACAATGCTCTTAACAACGACCAAGAAGCTGTACAACAATATACTATGTACACTTCGTTGATTTCGGCTCAAGAAAACGGACAACCAGGTTCGGAATATGGTGATATGAGCTCGTGTTCGGTGATAACAATAGGCGGCACAGGCGTAAATACCGAAACAATACGCGAAGCTAAGATTGTGGTAACTGTAACTGTAAAACCAAAACCGGGATTACAACTACGCTTTACAAACAACTAATAGTATAGCACTGATACGAATAATAGAATAGAAAATAAATAACTTAGTACTAATTTAATAATAACAGAAATGAAAAAAGGATTAAAATTTTGGAGTAAACTCCTAATTGCATCGTTCTTCCTTGGAGGTATGGCTACTAGTGCCATGGCTCAGAATGGAACGACAAAAGCAAAATGTGCCGAAGGAGATCCTTTGGCGATAATTACAAGAACAGTAGCTCAAATGGACTCTACTGATGGTACAGTGGTTACATTAAAATTCGATGTTACTGCTAATCCTGGTCTTGTAGGTGATGAGTTCTATTTGGTTACAGAAACAAATGGTTCATTGACAAGTCTAGAAAATTGCACTAATATGGGTAAAGGATTGCAGTTTATGCGTGCTAACTACAGAGATGGTGCAGATGCTACTACAGGTTTGGCAGCTACTGCTGTAGGAACAATACCTTCAAATGGTGTGGTAAGTTTCAATATTAAGGCTATGACTGCAAATCAAAGCAGGACTTATCATTTGGGTGTTTTTGTAAAGGATGTGGCTGTTGATCCCACATCATGTTTCTCTGATGTATATGATGTTCAAATAGAAGTTATCACCAATATCTATGCTATGTTGACTCTAAACAATGGAGTAGCAAACGAATATATTTGTAGTGGTGGAACAACTAATACGAATATCGGATTTAAATTGTGTAACTTACCTCTATCTGTATCAGCAGATGAAACAATGAAAGGAAGATTATATTACACAGTTAAACCAAGTGCTTTTGTTTCTTTGGAAGGTATGGCAATTGCGACTAGTGGTACCACAGGTCCTTCTATAACCTTAACTCCGGTAGATGCTGAAATCAGCGCAGATGTTGAAATTTCAAGAAATGTAATTTTAAATTCTGGAACAACTCCTTATGTTCTTCAAATAGGACAACAAACTATAACTAATAATTCTCGGGGTAATTATGATAAAGTAGTATATGAATTTGTTGAAGGTTTGGATAAATTCTATTATACATATACCGATGCAAATGGCAACTTTGTAACACTTCCTGTTAAATTTGTAACAGCTGTTGATAATTGTGGTGACAATCCTACTGGAGACCAACTATCTCATTCGTTTACTGTTTACGTAGCTCCTTCGTTTACTGTTCAAGCTCTTGCATTCAAATCAGATGCTGAAAGAGGGGATCATATAACTGCACATCCAGATAACGAAACATATATGGAGGCTGATAATGTATTTTTAGAACCGACATTCTGTCAAGGTACTTTAGGTTATTTCCGTGCTAAGACATCTACAGAATGTGGTGGTAATATAACTTATGCATGGACAGGTACCCCTGCTTTAACAGCTGATAATATTGCTACTCCAAATACAGCTGATGAATTTACTGATATAGCTGCAAGTGCTTATACTTTGACTGTAAATGCTACTTGGACTGATGAAGGTGGAAACTTTACAGGTTGTACAGCATTAGATAATATGCCAATAACTATTACTCCTGCTCCTATCTTGTTGCTTGCTACTGATCAAGCTGATCCTACAGACCCTGCTAGTGCATATAATGTTACAGATCAAATCACTGCTCCTAAAGTTTGTCCGGGTAATCCTATAGATATCAATACAAATGAAACTGAAGGTTTCGCTGGAGATGCTCAGAGAGTTGATTATATGAATGCTGGTAACTACATTAGAGCTAATGGTGCTACTTTGAGTTATATAGTTTCTCCTTATTCGGATCCCGAAGGTGATGTTGCTGCATATACTGCTTGGAGAAGCAATCCTGCTGCTCAAAATGGTACCTTGAATGTAACAGATCATTATTTGAACAACTCTAGTGCAGCTCAGGCTAACATAACTTATACAATACAAAATGCCGGTACAGGTACAAATACTTGTGCATTGGTTAAGAGCGATGGTCAGCCATTGACAGATGGTAAAGTTCAAATTATCTATCCTGTTGAACCACGTCCTCAATTCCAATTGGGTGCTAACTAGTCTATCGAAAATTTTCAATTGGTTAGAATATTATCTCGAAAGGGGTCTCTGCAAAGAGGCTCCTTTTTTTTGTGCTTGCTTTTTAAGTGTGTTGTTTAATGATATGTCTTGTTTTTGGGGTATGTGTCGTTTTTTTTTGAGACGTGCCGTTGGCGCGTATTTGTATGTATATAATATTTATGCGTTAAAATCAACCTGTTCGTAGAGACGCGCCGTTTTTTTTAATTTTTTGAGACGTGCCCTTTTTTTGAGACGTGCCGTTGGCGCGTCTCTACGGTCGCATTGAATTTGTCTGTACATAATATTTATGCGTCAAAATCAACCTGTTCGTAGAGACGCGCCGCGGCACGTCTCTTATTATGGCACGTCTTTGCGGTCGCATTGCATTTGTATGTATATAATATTTATGCGTTAAAATCAACCTGTTCGTAGAGACGCACCGCGGCACGTCTCTTATTACGGCGCGTCTTTACGGTCGCATAGTATTTATATGTACATAATATTTATGCGTTAAAATCAACCTGTTCGTAGAGACGCGCCGCGGCACGTCTCTTATTGCGGCACGTTTCTTATTGCGGTACGTTTCTTATTGCGACACGTCTCTTATTACGTCGCATTTCTATGGTTGCATTGTATTTGCACACATACAATATATACGCATAGTGCGTTTCTTATCGCTTAAAAGAAAACCAGTCGGCTAAAGTCGTGCCACACCTCGTTGGCTGCTTCTATAATTTGGTTGGCTGTTACTTGCAGTATATCGTTGTTTATCTCCTCTATGGTGTCCACCTTGCCGAAAGTCATAAAAGCTTTTCCCATGCTTTGCATCTCGCTTAGTGCCGATTCGGCATTTATGGCCACTTGTCCTATAAGCTGTTGTTTGGCGGCGTTTAGCTGTGTGGGCGATAGCTTTTGGGTTTTCAGTCGGTTTATTTCGTGGGCTATAAGTTCGTTTATCCTTTCCCTAAAGTCGGCATCCATGGCGGCGTATATATAAAATATTCCGGTGTCGCTCATAGGGTTGTATTGCGATTCTATGTTGTAGCACAAGCCATACTTTTCTCTTATGCCCATATTCAGCCTCGAGTTTAGAGCCGGTCCGCCCAATATGTTGTTCAGCAGCGAGAAAGCCACCTTTTTGTCGCTATGGGTGTTGTAGGCAGGGCAGCCTATCAGGGCATGGGCTTGGTGGATATGTTTGTTTTTTTCTATTTCAAATTGTATGTATTGGTTTGGGGCGGTGCGTTGGCCGGCAGTGGTGCCGGGGGCTATATGGCCAAAGTGTTTCTCGCACATAGCCACCACTTTTTCGAAAGGCGTATTGCTAACCACCGATATCACCATTTTGTCGGTGGTGTAGTTTTGTTTTATAAATGTGTTTAGGTGCTTACCTGTGGTTTTGCGTATGTTTTTGGCGTTGCCCAATATGTTGTGGGCAAGGCTGTGAGTACCAAAAAACTGTTCTTCAAACTCGTCGAATATCAGTTCCGAGGGGGTGTCTTTGTACGAGTTTATCTCGTCGAGTATCACGTCGCGTTCTTTTTCTATCTCCTTTTCGGGAAAGGTGGAGTTGAACAATATGTCGGCAAAGAGCTCGAGGCAACGGTCCAGGTGTTTATCCAACGCCGAGGCATATATGCAGGTCTCCTCTTTTGTGGTGTAGGCGTTCAGTTCGCCGCCCACTCCGTCGATACGGTTAAGGATATGGTAAGCCTTACGTCGGGTGGTGCCTTTAAAGATGGCGTGTTCGATAAAATGGGCTGTGCCTTCGGTGTTTTTGTCTTCGTCGCGCGAGCCTACGTTGACAAACACACCGCTATGGGCCACCATACTGCGTGTAGCTTTATACACTATGCCTATCCCATTGGCCAATCGGTGGTAGTTATACACTTGTTCGGATATTATTTTATTGTTAGTTTTCAACAAATTATTGTATTTATATGTTCTTTATATCAAACGCAAAGTTACGCTTTTTTTTTGGATAATGTCCAAATTATTTTGTGTTTCGTGCAAAGAATGTTTATTTTTATAAACCGAACTATGAAGATAATAGACAACGACCCATGGTTGCAGCCTGTTTCGGACAAGATAGAGTTTCGTCATCAGGCTTATATTGACAGGAAAAAGACTATCGAACGGACTTACGGCAGCCTTTACCATTATTCGGGGTGGCACCTCGAGATGGGTTTTCATTACGACCCGGCCGGCAAAGTATGGTATTTCCGCGATTGGCTTCCGCGTGCCCTCGAGGTGTATCTTACGGGTAGTTTTGCCGATTGGGAGCCTTGTCGTTATCCTTTGCAAAGGCTTGGCGGAGGGGTGTGGGAGGCGGCCATTGCCGATGCCGACCTTGCCAATGCCGAGGTGATGCTGTATGTAAAAGGTCCGCAGGGCTACAGCATGCACATACCGGCCTTTGTTAATTATGCCACGCAGAATGCCGATACCAAGGCTTTTGTGGGCAGGGTGTATGTGCCCGACAGCCCTTTCGACTGGCAGGGCGACACACATATAGCCTTGGCCGACAAGACTCTGTTTATATACGAATGCCATGTGGGTATGGCCACCGAGAGGGAGGCCGTGGGAAGCTACAAAGAGTTTGAACAACGTATGATACCTTATGTAAAGGATTTGGGCTACAATGTGTTGCAGATTATGGCTTTGGCCGAACATCCCTACTATGGCAGCTATGGCTATCAGGTGAGCAACTTTTTTGCTCCTTCGTCGAGGTTTGGCACCCCTTGCGATCTTAAGCATCTTATACGCACCGCGCATAAAAACGGCTTGGCGGTGGTGATGGATTTGGTGCATTCGCATTTTGTGGCAAACATAAACGAGGGGTTGAATATGATAGACGGCAGCGACGACCTCTATTCGCCTGCGGGCGCACAAAACATGCATCCTTATTGGGACACCAAGTTATTCGACTATGCAAAACCCGAGGTGCAGCGTTTCCTGCTCTCTAACATTCGTTATTGGATGGAAGAGTATCACATCGACGGTTTCCGCTTCGACGGAGTAACCTCGATGATATATCATCATCATGGCTATATCGACAACTTTGGCACCCACGACAACTATTTCGGCTCGCAGGCCAACGAGGCTGCCATTACCTATCTTACCCTTGCCAACGACCTTATACACACCATAAACCCTGCCTCTGCCACCATTGCCGAAGAGGTCAGCGGTATGCCCGGCATTGCCATACCCATAGCCGACGGCGGCATAGGATTCGACTACCGTATGGCTATGGCGATACCAGACTATTGGATAACATTGTTGAAAGATTATCGTGATGAGGATTGGAATATGTATAAGCTATGGAATGTGATGAACGACAGAATATGGAATGTAAAAACGGTGGCCTATTGTGAAAGCCACGACCAGGCCATAGTGGGCGACAAAACCATTGCCTTCCGACTTATGGACGAGCAGATGTACCATTCGATGGCGAAGACGGCGCATACCATTAACGTGGATAGGGGTGTGGCGTTGCACAAGATGATACGCCTCTTTACCATTTTGACGGGCGGGCAGGCATACCTGAACTTTATGGGCAACGAGTTTGGCCATCCCGATTGGATAGACTTTCCGCGAAAGGGCAACGATTGGAGCTACCGATATGCCCGTAGGCTGTGGCATCTGATAGAGGACAGACAGTTGAAGTACGACTATTTGTTGGAGTTCGACAAGGCTATGCTGGCCTTTGCCAAAAGCAGGAATGTAATGTCGTTGGATTTTCCAAACCTTTTGCTTTGCGACGAGGACCACAAAACCATTGCCTTTGGAAGGGACGACTGGGTGGCGGTGTTTAATTGGCACACCATGCTGTCGCTAACCAAATACAATGTGCCCGTAAAGCGCCGTGGAAGGTATAGGCTTGTGCTTTCGACCGACGATGAGTGTTACGGAGGCTTCGGCCGTATAAACAAGGAGGTGGAATATCCGTCGCATACCTATAAAAAAAGGCACTACATATCGGTGTATAATACCAATCGTAGTGCCAATATCTTCGAAAGAATAGATTGACTACTTCTTTTTGCGTATCTTTTTGTTGTCGGCGGTGTTTATTCCGGCTTTCTTTCTGCGGCGTTCGCGTAGGATATATACCACACCCATTACCAGCATAAAGTAGAAAAACGAAAAGTATGGTAGGCTTACGGCCTTGTGCAATAGTGGCAACATTATGTCCATATCGCCAAAGGGCAGTTTTTGTCCGCCGGTGCCTATGGCTATCACTGCCGCCGTAAGTACCACAAAGGCTCCAACTATCCACAGCATGGTGCGTTTAATGGTACGCAGTGGTGTGTGGTTGGCTATCCAATAGCGGAATATCGACACAGTGAGTCCCGCAGCCAGCACATATATTATTATATCTATTATTTGACTTTCTTCCATATAGTTGTTGTATTAAAAACCTGCTATGGCTGCTATTGCCACGTATGCCCAGTGTGCTACAATACCGGCTACCAAACCGCCTATAAAGTGCGATAGTATGGCTTTGGAAGTAAGTTTGCGATAACCCATCGAGTCGAGCATGGCGGTGTGTGTGCTAAGGAAACCGCTCCAACACATACCCATTGCCGTAAACACTGCTATGGCGTTGTTGTCGATAAGACCTTCTTGTATAAAGCGAGGTATCAAACCCAATGCTGCACCCACAGCACCAAGCGATGTAATGGGGAATGCCACAAGTTCGGGGTTGGTAAAACCAAACAGCCATTCAAACACAAAGTTTATCTTTCCTGCCAAGTATGGCAATAGTGCCACACCTTCGTAGGCTCCGCCTGTAAATGTGCCTGTCTCGGCCGAAGGACCAAAGGTAAGTATCATTACGAATGTGGATATTATAAGCACACCGGGTATGATGGCGAGGCCTATTTCCACTCCCGATTTACCACCGTCGAGTATGGCGTTAAGACCGCGTAGGAAAGCACCGCCTTCGCTTTTAAACGATATCTCTTGTTCGTTGCCGCCCACTGCCACGTCTTCGCGTAGTTCGGGGTTGTGTTTAAGGGTGAAGTATTGCATCAGGCGGGTACTTACTATACTGCCCACAAACGAGCCTATAAGACCTATAACGGCACCGGTGCCGAAGCCTTTGCCGGCCATAAAGGCTATTACCACCAAACCCATACCAAAGGCAGTGCCAAAGTTGGTAAGCGACACTATCTGATATTTCTTAAAGTATTGGCTGAAGTTCTTTTCTTTGGATAACGATATAATGGCAGGATTGTCCGAAAGGAAAGTAAGCACCGCACCCAATGCTGCCACACCGGGTAGGTTGTATAGGGGTTTCATTAGCGGACGTAGTATCACTTCGATAAGGCGAACTACACCAAACTCGGTAAGCAACTTGCCCAATGCACCTGTAAGCACTGTGATACCCATAATGTATAGCACTGTGTTTAGTAACAAATCGTGGGCGGTGGTCATTATTGTGTTCAGCATATTGTTCATCGACATCACGTGTGCCAAATAGCCAAAGATGGCAAAAAACAATACCAAGAATATTACTGCCTCGATAAGGCGCTTGCTAAGGAAGTTTAATTTCTTCATCGTTCTCTAATGTTTTTTACTTATTATAATTTTATGTATTTCATGAAATTCACCCGCCAAGTAAGGCCCATATTGAAGTGGAATTCGTTGGTGCCGGCATTCTTAACGGCGAAGAATGCGTGTAGGCGTACGTCTTTGCTATCGTTGATGGGGAAGTATTCGGCACCCATGCCATAATAGTGATATTCGGTGCCGGGGGTTACAAATATATCCCAATATTCCGATGCGGGGGTGTATATCGGTTGGCCGTCGGCATCAAGGGTTTGTGCTTTGTTTACATCATATCCGCCTTTGGCAAAGAGATTCCATTTATCGTTCATGTTCCATTCCATTTTGGCTATAACGGAGTAGTCGTCGCCAAAAAAGTGTTCCTCCTTACCGGTGGCACGATTCATAATGTCGACATAGCAGTTGAAGTTGTCATAAACAAGTTTGTTGCCCAACGCTATATAGTTTATATAGCTGCCTTTTTTGTACTCTACCATATTAACAGAGTAAATGGTTTTAAGGTGTTCGAAGTTGCCAAACCATATAAGGTTGTAGGCATATAGATCTTCGAGCGGATGAGTGGTATAGTTGGAGTTCGAAAATTGCAAACTGATATTGTGGTTGCCGCTATTATCTGTATAGGTGGCTGTAACACCAAATTGGTAGCACACTATATTGTTCCAAAAATCGGACCAATAGTATACGTCGATAGGGGGGGCGTCGTATTCGAAACCACCTATTTGGAACACTTGCTTACCTCCCGATATAGACCAGTTTTTGTTGAAGTCGTAAGTAAGGTAAGCCCAGTCGGTACCGTCGAACAACGATTTCATGCCGGTGTTGGGTAGTATGCGTTGACGGAAATTGTACGAAAACTTATCGGTAATATTGCCGGCCATGGCAACGTTGATATACTTTCCCGAAAAGCCACCCAAGGTGCTACGGGTGCTGTCTTCGTATGATTCGTAATCGTAGTCGAATCTGCTTTCGAAACGTAATGTATTTAGTATACGTTTCGAATCGTTTTGTGCATATATACTTCCTGCAAGAAGTATCGAAATAATAGCATAAAATGCTTTTAATCTGTTTTTTGTATTCACTTTTATTTATATTTTTATATTCAGTAAGCGTGTGCAAAGGTACAACTTTTTTATGTAATAAAGGTTGTATTGCCAAATATTGTGATAAAAAAGTGTGAAAAAGGACAACAGACAATGGACAACAGACAATGGACAACGGACAATGGACAACGGGCGATGGTTTGGCGGAATCACGGATTAACGGAACTACGGGTATAGAGGATACTCTACTTTCTCTACCTCACCCATCCACCGCTGACGGCGGTGGCCACTCGTAGTTTTGTTGTCTGCGAAGCCCGGCTCAAAACTCAAAGCTAAACGGCAGTAGGGCATTGATACCTTCGAATATGCTTACTTTGTTGTCGCCACTATATAATATTATCCTTATTTTCTTTTTGCTTAGGTTTTCGTATTCGCATATAGTTTGTCTGCAAGCTCCGCAAGGCAGTGCCGCGCACCATTGGTTGTTGCTGTTTTTGCCTATTACCGCTATTGCGTCGACTGCGGTGTCGGGGTTGTTGGCCATAGCCGAAAACAGTGCCACACGTTCGGCACACAGTCCCGAAGGATATGCTATGTTTTCTTGGTTGTTGCCTATAACGATATTGCCGTTGCCAAGCCTTACTGCTGCACCTACTTTGAAACCGCTGTATGGCGAGTAAGCCTTATCGGCGGCATTCATGGCTTGTAGTAGCAATTCCTTGTCCGATGCCTCCAACAACTCGATGGAATTGTATTCGTCGTATTCTATTTTTATACTTTTTCGGGTCATTTGTTTACTATTAAAATTAAATAATGTATCTTTGCAATGCCGTTGCAATGCTTTTGCATAACGCAGAAAGTGTTCTAAAAGTATGGAAGTAAGTATTATTGACTAATAAAAAATGTAACAATAACTATGGTAAAAATAGCAGATATAGAGATAGGAGAGTTTCCGCTTATACTATCGCCGATGGACGATATTACAGATTTGCCTTTTCGTTCGATATGTAAGCCTTATGGGGTTGATATGCTTATTACCGAGTTTATAGCAGCCGACGGAATAATACGCGAGGCCGACAAGAGTCGCAAAAAGATGACCTTTGTGGAGTCGGAGCGCCCTATTGCCGTACAGATATTTGGCCACGATTTGGATTCGCTGCTTCAGTCGTTGGAGTTTGTAGAGGCTGTAAATCCCGACTTTATAGATATAAACTGGGGCTGTCCGGTCAAGAAGGTGGCAGGGCGTGGCGCAGGATCGGGCATACTGAAAGATATTCCAAAGATGATAGCCATTACCGAGGCATTGGTTAAGGCATCGAAACTGCCCATTACGGTAAAGACACGTATAGGCTACGAAGAAACCAACAAACCCATAGTGGAGGTGGCCGAACGCTTGCAAGATATAGGGGTGAAGGCGTTAAGCATACACGGACGTACTAAAACACAGATGTATAAAGGCGAAGCCGACTGGACACTGATAGGCAGAGTGAAAGAAAATCCCCGCATGACGATTCCCGTTTTCGGCAACGGCGATGTAACTTCGGCCGAGATAGCCTTGGAGATGAAAAACCGATACGGTGTCGACGGAATCTTGATAGGGCGTGGCGCCATAGGCAACCCATGGATATTTGAACAAACAAAGCGTATGCTGTCGGGATTGCCTCAGCGCGAGATAGATATCGAAGAGCGTGTGGAGGTATGTAAGAAACATCTGCATGCAGCCATACAATGGAAAGGCGAACGCACCGCAATAATGGAGATGCGCAAACATTATGGCGGCTACTTTAAGGGTATTCCCGATTTTAAGCAGTTTCGTATACCATTGGTAACCCACACTGCCATAGATGAGTTGCTGCCGATATTCGATGCAGTGGTGGACTATTACTCGAAACGATAAGCAAAGGCAATATATGAAATATTTTAGGTAACCACGCAAGAGAACTCTTGCGTGGTTTGTGTTTTATAGTGTGCAATAGTGCAAAAAATCCCCAACACTTGTCAGTGTCGGGGACCGATTTAATAAAATATAATGTTATGAAATTTATAAATGCGTTGTTATTAGTTCTTGCGTTGGCATTTTTTAGGAGTAACACAAGTACCTATAGCAGTGCAAACAACGATAGGTTCTTCAAGGAAGTCGGCAGCCGAGTCTGAAATGTCAGGTCTTGCAATAGCCACTTTTCTTGCTTCGAATTTCATTTTGCGTGAAGAGTTACCTTCCGAAATTATTTCGCCTACAGCTTCGATATAGTCGCCTGCATAAACAGGAGCAAGGAATTTTATTTCTTCATATCCGGCAAAAAGACCTTCGTCGCCATCGCGTTTTATCAAAAGTTCGGTAGCTACATCGCCAAACAAATGTACCATGTGAGCACCGTCAACCAAATTTCCACCATAATGAGCGTCTTTAGCACTCATTCTTAATCTTATCATTGATGTTATTGCCATGTTATTTATGTTTTTAGTGTTATTTCTTTACTATGTAATCAACAAATATTCCCGGAGTTTTTATGTGTTCGTGAGCCAAAGTACCGGTTTTTACTATCTCTTGAGGCTCTACTATTACTGTTTCGGCAGCTGTAGCCATAAGAGGGCAGAAATTTTGCGAGGTGCCTATGTATATAAGGTTACCGTCTTCGTCGCTGATATTGGCACCTATAAGAGCTACATCGGCTTTCAATGGTTTTTCCAATAGATATTCTTTACCATCAACAGTAATTTTTTGTTTGCCTTCTTCAACCACAGTACCTAATCCTGTAGGAGTAAGCACACCACCCAAACCGGCTCCGCCTGCACGTACACGTTCTGCTAATGTTCCTTGCGGACTGAATTCAACATCCAACTCGCCGGCATTCATTTGATTGATAGTATCTTCGTTTGTGCCTATGTGAGATACTATAAGTTTTTTAACTAAGCGGTTAGATATAAGTTTACCTACTGCTTTGTTTGGATAGGCAGTGTCGTTGCAGATAAGAGTAAGGTCTTTTACACCTTTTTCAGCCAACGCATCGATGACCGAGATAGGAGTACCTACACCCAAAAAACCACCAACCATAATTGTCATGCCATCATGTACCTTTTCAACGGCTTCTTCTACTGTTATAAATTTATTCATCGTTGTATTTCTTATTATTATTACTCTATTGCTAATATTTTGATTGCTTATAAAATATTGTATCTCAATTGAAATATATTTAGTGTTCGCTTTTTTTTCTATTGCAAACAGATTGCAAATATATGAATTTAATTGCAAATGATGAAATGATTTCGTCTTTTTTTTGCAATTTGTTTGATAAAAAGTCTTTTTGCTTGTTTTATTGCTACGTGATTTTCCGTTTAGTCGTTGACCTTAAAAGCTATTGCATGGAATGTTTATGGAGTAAAAAAAACGAGGTTTTTGTGTACAATTTCTCACTGATAAGCACAAACAGAGAGGGTAAAAACACATATATCGAGCCTTCGAAAAAAATAAAAAAAAGTTTTGTGTTGTAATATGTTGTTAATGATAGTGTTATTGAAGTGAGACGCAGACGAAATGCACAAAACTCTCAAAAAAAAACAAAAATGGTTAGGCAGTTTGAATAAATCTTACTATCTTTGCAAGTTGTATTCGGGTCGGTTTTTTGTACAAAAATCGCTACGAATATAGTTATATATAAGTGAAAATAAATATATTGTAAAGAATAAATACTACTGCATTATGAAAGTTAAAACCTTGAAGAATATATCATTTTTAGCATTGATATGGGGTTTTTTGTCTCTTGGCCATGCGCAACAGGAGGCACAGTTTACGCAGTATATGTTCAATAAACTTTCCTACAACCCCGGATATGCAGGAACATCGGGTTCGATATGCTTGACCGGCTTATATCGCGACCAATGGATGGGCTTGACGTTAGATTCTCCGGCAGGAGGTGAGTCGGGTGTTACACCTCGCGATTTCTTATTTACTTTAGATAGTCCTATTCCTTTCCTTCACGGTGGTATAGGTGCAACAATTATTGTGGATAAGGTCGGTTACAACAGTTCTTATTTGTTAAGTATGGATTATGCTTATCATGTGAATTGGGGGTCGGGTGTACTTTCGATAGGTTTGGAAGGAGGTTATAATATGCTGTCTATCAATCACTCGAATTTATTTGGTTTTGATGATATGACAGGCGACCCTTCTAATCCTACTAATTCGAGCAACGACCCATTGTTGACAGGTCAGGAGGTAAAAGAGAATTTGATAGATGCATCGTTTGGTTTGTTTTACCAAGAAGCCGGAAAGTTTTATGCCGGTGTTTCTATGAAGAATATATTGGCTGCAAAGGCTAAAGAAATGAATTTTCAAAATACCAGATGCATATATTTTATGGGTGGTTATGAGTATGTTCTTCCTGCTCAACCATCAATTAGAATATTGCCATCTGCTTTGATTAAGACAGCTGATTTCTCGGTATACCAAATAGATCTTTCGTGTTTGGTAGAATACGATCGTTCTGTATGGGGCGGATTATCTTATCGATACCAAGATGCTATAGCAGTGTTGGCCGGTGTCAATTGGAAAAAAATGAGACTTGGTTTCTCTTACGACTTTACGGTGTCAGATTTGGGAGGTATCTCCAAACCGGGTAGAAGTAAGGGGTCGGTGGAAGTATACTTACGTTATTGCTTCAATATCGTTATAACTCCAAAACCACCATCAAGCTATCTAAATACACGTTATTTGTTGTAAAAATGTAACCTTATAGAAAAACTCTCGTTATAAGAGAGACTATTTAATAGAAAAGAAACTTATTATGAATATTAAAATTCTTATCAATATGAAGAAAATAGTTTTAATGCTCAGTGGAGTAATGTTGTTATGGAGCTGTGCAACTAGCGATCAAGGCGAACTAACAGGTGTAAGAGATCGTCAAATATTTGAAGACATTGACCTTGCCGGAATGGTATTCGTAGAACAAGGTAACTTTATTATGGGTGGTGGTACTCAAGACAATGTTTATGGGGTAACATCTCCTTTGAGAACAGTTCAAGTGGGTTCGTTCTTTATGGATGAAACCGAAATAACAAACAACGAATATCGTCAGTTCGTTTATTGGGTAAGAGATTCTATTGCTCGCCGTTTGTTGGGTGAAGCAGGTATGGAAGGATTTTTGATAGAAGAAGATGAATATGGTGAACCTATTGATCCTGCTATCATCAATTGGAGAACCAGAATTGATTGGGAAAATCAAGAAGTTCGTGAAGCATTGGAACCATTGTATTATGCAACAAAGGATAGATTCTACAACCGTAGATCTTTCGATCCTGCTAAGTTTAACTATGAATACTATTGGATAGACTATAAACAAGCTGCACAAAAGACTGATTATTCTACCAATCAAAAAACAGAATATAAAGGCTCGATGTTTGCTAACAGACCAAAAGGCTTAAACGATAGAGCTCAATTTATAAAAAGAGAAGTAATCAATGTATATCCTGATACATTGTGCTGGATACACGACTATGTATATAGCAGCAATGACGATTATACACAACATTATTTCTCGTCTCCTGCATACGACCACTATCCTGTGGTAGGTGTTACTTGGAAACAAGCAAAAGCTTTCTGTGTATGGAGATCGAATTATTTGAACAACTATCTAAGAACAATAAACTATACCGAAATGTGTGATTTCCGTTTGCCTACCGAAGCTGAATGGGAATATGCTGCAAGAGGCGGTATGTCGGATATGCCTTATCCATGGGGTGGTCCTTACATCAGAAATACAAACGGATGTTTCTTGGCTAACTATGAGCCATTGCGCGGACACTATGATGATGATGGTGGTATGAGAACTTTGATGGTTGGACACTATGCTCCAAATGACTATGGTTTGTATGATATGGCCGGTAATGTTGCAGAATGGTGCGAAGATGCTTATAACGAATCGATATACATCGTAGGTAACAGTTTGGCATTGGCTAACAGCTACAATGCAACAGACGAAGATCTTCCTGCAATGAAACGTAAAGTTATTCGTGGCGGTTCTTGGAAAGATCAAAAATATTACATCCAAGTTCAAACAAGAACATACGAATTCCAAGATACAGCAAAATCGTATATCGGATTCAGATGTGTTGACTCTTACTTAGGACGTGTTAAGGGTGACAATTTGAAAGCTGCATCTAATGTATATGCATACTAATTTATATTGAGAAAGAATTAATTAAATAAATAACATAAACAAAAACAAACAAAAAACATTAATAAATTATGAGTAAACTTGATAATTTAGTTCGTAGTAAGGGCTACAAAAATTTCATGGCGAAATTGTATGGTATTGGTGCCGCTATCGTTATTTTAGGTGCGATGTTTAAGATTATGCACTGGCCGGGAGCCGACCTTATGATTGTTGTTGGTATGTCGACAGAAGCTATTATCTTCTTGTTCTCTGCGATAGAACCATTGCACGTTGAATATGACTGGAGTTTGGTATATCCTGAATTGGCAGGTATGCACGACGAAGAAGGTGCTTCTGAAGAATTAGAAGAAGGCGAAGAAGGTGCAGCTAAAGAAGTCGTTCATGGAAGAAGAGGCGGTAATGCTAATGTACCTATGGTTGGCGGTATTGCATTTAGCGATCCTATGACTCAACAATTAGACAAAATGTTGGAAGATGCTAAAATAGGTCCTGAATTAATAGAAAGTTTAGGTAAAGGAATGCAAAATTTGGCTGATTCGGCTAATTCGTTGAATGGTATGGCTACTGCTGTAGCAGCAACTGATAAGTTTGTTACCAATATGGATAATGCTGCCGACGCAGTAACTGAATTATCTGATGCATATCGTCGTAATGCTGCTTCTATAAATAAAGATTCGGAAACTTCTGAAGCTTATTTGGATAGCTTGAGAGATGCTACTAATTCTGTTGCTACATTGTCTAACATATACAAAGAAACAGCACAAACATTGGCTAAAGGTGATGTTTCGTATGTTGAAGAGTTGAAGAAAATGGCAACTAGTTTGTCGTCTATTAACGCGATGTATGAAATACAATTGCAAAATTCAACTTCGCAATTGGAGGCAACAAAACAAGTACAAGATAAGATTCAAAATATGGTGGTTAACTTTGCAAATTCGGCTGATGATGTATTGAAATACAAAGAACAAGTTGATGCATTGTCGAGAAAAGTGGCTGAACTTAACAAAGTATATGGTAATATGTTGGCAGCAATGCAAACACGTATCTAATCAATCATTATATTTAACGAATAAAATAATAGGATAGAATAATATGGGTGCAACAAATTGTCCGGAGACGCCCCGGCAGAAGATGATATCAATGATGTATTTGGTGTATTTGGCACTTTTGGCGTTAAATGTGTCAGCTATGCTTTTGAACAGTTTTATTACTGTATCCGATACAATGGATAAGTCTAATCATGCTGTTATGCAAAAAGTAGACGACACCTATACAAAGTTTGCAAATTTTGCTACTACAAACCCGGAAAAAGCCGGCGATTACTATAAAAAAGCACTTGAAGTAAAAAGACTTTCTGAAGGTCTACGTGATTATATTGATAGTATAAAGTACGATTTTATTGGTCAATTGGAAAAGGTAGCAGAATATCACGATACAGCTACAGGTGAAAAGGTAAAGGAATCTTTGTTGAAAGAAGATGGTACCGTTGATATTGCTAAGGTGAAAAATATAGTAGGAGCTGTAGGTGTAGGTTTTATGAAGCAGTTGAGTGCGGATGCTGCTGCTCAAAACCATTTCTTGGGAAGTGGTGAATTTGATCCAACTAATGAAGAATTGCGTTCTGTTCAGATACGTAAACATATCGAGAAATACAAAGCTGATGTAAGAGCTTTGTTGGATGGTATTGAAATAGAGTTTCCCGGATTGGATGTTGAGGGTGAAGTTTTTACTCTTAATGTTCACGGAAAAGCTCAAAAAGGTGTTTGGGAACGTCATATATTCGAAAGTAATATCCCTGTTGCCGACGTTGTATTGTTGACTCGTTTGACAACCGATATTATGAACTGCGAATTCGATTTGGCTGAATTGTTGTACAAATCGGTTAATGCTGATGACTTTAAATTTGACCAAGTTAGAGCACGAGTAATACCTAAGGCTACTACTGTTATGCAAGGCGATAATTATGAAGCCGACATATTTGTAGCTGCTTACGACTCTAAAGCCGACTTAAGAGTAAAAGTAAACGGAAAAGAGATTATAGGTAGTGCTGCTGATAGTGGTTCTGTACATTGGGTAGTGGGTACCGGTGGTTTAGGAGTACAAAAATATTCGGGAGAAATATATGTTAAGAAGGAAAGTGGCGAAGTAGCTTATCCTTTCTCCGGTGAATATTTTGTTACTATGCCAAATGCTGTAGTATCTTTGACTAATATGAATGTTATATATGCCGGTATCGATAATCCTTTCTCAGTATCTGTTCCGGGTGTAAATAGCAAAGATGTATTTGTAACAGCATCATCTGGTACCATACGTCCAAATCCGGAAGATAAGAGCGGTGGAAGTTATGTGATTAATGTAACTAAAGTTGCTCCTATTACAATGACTGTAGAAGCTAACATCGATGGAAAAAGAAAGAAAATGGGAGAATTCAAATATCGTTGCAAGAGTATACCTGCACCAATCTTGAAGTTTGGTAAAAACGAAGGTAACTGCTCTATGAAACCCGAAGAATTGAGAGCTATCAGAGGTTTCAAAGTGGCAATGAAAGACTTTGAATTTAAAATACCTCCATTGGTGGTAACCTCTTTCTCATTCAATATTCAAGGTAGTGGAAAATCTGACATTCAAGTAAGAAATACCGACCGTTTCGATCCTGAAATGATGAGTATGTTAGAAAAAGCCAGAAGAGGTCAGAAAGTTTATATCGATGATGTAAAGGTTAAGACTCCTGACGGAAGAGTACACACATTGAATGCAACAGTTAAGATGTTGTAATTGTGATGAAGTTTAATATAGATCGAAGGATCTGCTAAAAATAGATTAAGATGAAAAAAATAGCGTTTTGTTTAGGACTATTCATTTTTTCGGCAATGAGTTATTCAGTATTTGCTCAAAATATAGTTGAAGCTGAAGAAAATGAAAATAACTTTGATGGTTTCTACGAGAAACACTTATCTTCGGAAAAGAAAGCAATACCGTTTGCTCCGGTTCGTGAGTCGGATATTATTTGGAAAACATGTATTTGGCGTACTATTGATATGCGTGAGAAATTTAATCAATTTTTCTATTTTCCAATACAAACAGAGTCTGCCGGAAATACTCAGCAACGTAAGAATTTGTTCTATACAATATGGGATGCTTTAGAAAGTGGTGAAATAGTGGCTTATGATCCAGAAGATGATGAGTTCAAAAGACCTCCACTTGATTTTGAAGTATTGAAAGCTAAATATTTTCGTATAGATACTTCGGGATATACCGATGAAGACGAAGATGGTAACGAAATATGGGTGGAAACATTTGTTGAAAGAAAGTTACAATCGGAAGATGTTCATCAAATCTTGTTGAAAGAGTATTGGTATATCAATAAGCAAGACACTCGTCAAAATGTAAGAATAGTAGGTTTGGCTTTCAGATGGAATGATTGTAAGGATAGAGATGGTGAGGTGGAATGTAACCCCGTAACATTATTCTGGATTCCTATGAACGACATGAGAGTTCGTAATGTATTGGTAAGACAAGATGCATACGACGAATTTAATCAAGCTTCGCCTCGTTCGTACGATGATATCTTTATCCAACGTTATTTTGAAAGTTTCATAACTCGCGAAACCAATGATTATAATCGTTCGATATCTGATTATTTGACTGGTCAAGATGCTTTAATCGAATCTGAAAGAATTGCAGAAAGAATATTCAACATCGAGTTGGATATGTGGGAATATTAATTAAACTTTTTCTCTGAGAAAAACTGCCTTTGCTACTAAAGGCAGTTTTTTTGTGTATATATGAAAGTAAAAAGCATAAATATATTATTTCTTTGTTTCTTTGTTTCTAAGATTGTTTTAGCCCAAAATGATTATGGGGTAGGGGATTTTTATGATAAGTCTTTTACGAAAGATCGTAAAGTATTATCTCGCGAGCCGGTTAGAGGTTCCGATGTAATATGGGAAACAAAGATTTGGAGAATGGTTGATTTTAGAGAGCGTTTTAATCAATTCTTTTATTATCCTTTGGAAAAGGAGGGAGTAGAAGGTCGTAAAAATCTTGTTTATACAGTATGGGACGCTATACTGAACGGCGAGATTACAGTGTTTGAAGATGACGAATTTAAGATCCCGATAGATAATGAATTGTTGAAAGTTCGCTATACTAAGATTGATACTCTGTGGCTGGAGATTGAAGACGAGGAAGGCGTTACCGATTACCAGGCTGTTATTGTGCCAAAAGATTTTAATTCCGAGAATATCTTTCAGTTGAAGCTAAAAGAAATATGGTATTTGGATAAGGAAATATCTACTATATCTGTGCAGATAATAGGTATGGCATTTGTTATGCAAGATATCAGGGTAGATGATGAAGGAGAGTATGAATTAAGAGGAAATGTAACTTTGTTTTGGATACCATTTATGTCGGATAATGTGAAGGCTTTGTTGGCAAATAATTACGTATATCGCGATTATAATCTTGCAGTGCTTCCTTCTTGGGAAGAGATATTTTATACTAGGTATTTCAATAGCTTTATAATACGTGAAGATAATATTCATAACAGATATATTACCGACTATCTTGTGGGGACTGATGCTTTGAAGGAGGCTGAGCGTATCGAGAACACAATTTTTGAAATGGAAATTGATATGTGGGATTATTAGAATTATCCTACAATAGTTTGTTCTATACTTATCATAGTTTGGTATTTAGTTGCCCGAAGAACCTTTTCAATAGTCTTGCATTGGTGTTGAAATTTATTTGTAGAGGTATTGCAATAGCATATACTGTTTTATATATATAGCTT
The DNA here is from genome assembly GCA_017555745.1 of Bacteroidales bacterium. Taxonomy (GTDB): domain Bacteria; phylum Bacteroidota; class Bacteroidia; order Bacteroidales; family P3; genus HGM05376. The sequence continues at coordinate 31,384 of JAFZFU010000043.1, read as the reverse complement.
GCAGATGTAGCCATAATTTATTTTACCACAACAAATAATCTCAAAAGAATTTTACTAAAGTGTGTTTTCCGTAGATGTTTCTTCCTTTAGTTGTACCAATACCTTATCGATTCTTACACCGTCCATATCCATTATTTCTATTATAAAGTTCTCCCACTCCAATTTTTGACCTTCGTGCGGTATTTCGTGTATGGTGTTTATTATTAATCCGCTTATAGTATTAAATGATGTGTCGTCGGATAGTAGATCTTCTTTATCAAAATAGGCCAAGAAGTCATAAAAACTATACCTGCCGTCTATTATATAAGAATTGTCATCTCGTTTTATTATATCGCCTGTTTCGTTTTCCTCAAGCATTTCGCCTACGAGGGCTTCCATTATATCTTTAAGGCTTACGATACCTACCACACTGCCAAACTCGTCTATTATCAATCCGCTTTTTATTCTATTGCGTTTAAACTGTTCTAAGGCATCATATACATTTATGCTTTCGGGAAAATAGCTAACCTTCGATAGTATTCTTTTTAAATCGAAATTATCCTTGTTTATATTTGTAAATAGATGTTTGAGGTGTACGAAGCCTACTATATTATCTATATTTCCATCTACCACAGGATACGTATTGTATACGTTTGCTTCTATCTTTTTTTGCAAGCAATCTTTGCTTTCGTTTATATCCAAAAAGATTATCTCGCTACGATGTGTCATTATCGACGATATTTTCCTATCGCTCAAATTAAATGCACGTTCAACTATGTCGTGTTCCACCTCTTCTATTTCTCCGTCTTCGAGACTTTCTTTTATCATATTTTTGATTTCCTCTTCGGTAACCGGGGCATCCTTAGTTTTGTTTAGTCCAAAAAGCGAAGCTACGAAACTACTGCTTTTGGCTAATACCCACACTAATGGGTAGCATATTTTGCTTAGCAACATCATTGGGCGAGCAATAAGTTTTGCTATACTTTCGGCTTTAGATAGTCCTAAACGCTTTGGAAATAGTTCGCCAAATACAAGTGTAAGGTATGTAACCAATATAACTATTATAGTCTTACTGATGACAAAACTATATGCTGTTATGGCCGGGAAACACTTTGACAATATTTCTGCCAGATTGGCTGCAAAAGCTTCGCCTGAAAACAAACCGGTAAGGATACCTATAAGTGTAATACCTATTTGTAGAGTACTGAAAAAATTATCGGGATTATCGGAAAGTTCCAACGCATTGGTGGCTTTCTTGTTACCTTGTTTATGTTCTATCTCTAACTTGCTTTTTCTGGCGCTTACTACCGCCATTTCGCTCATGCTTAAAAATCCATTTATAAGTATAAGCACTACTATTATCACTATTTCCATTATGTATTATGCATTCTTGTATAGCCTTATAAACTAAAAAAACTTCTGATTATTATAAATAAAGAAGTTTTTTAGTTTGTTTTGCCTGCTACTTACATCAAATAACACGATTGTAAAAAGTTGTATATCTTAATTTTTAAGTAGTTTCGTTCTTCGATATGTCCCATGTGAGAGGAGTTGCCTAACATAATTAATTCGGAATATTTAGGTAACGCTGCTTGACTCATACCAAGTTCGATAGGTATACGGCTATCATGTTTTCCTAAAATAAACAATATCGGAAAATCGCTTTGCGACAATATGTATGTTCTTGAACTACGAACAGCCATACCTTTTTGTGCTGCCACTATTCCTTCTTCTGTTATATGTAAACTGTCTTCTTCCAAATCTTTTATTTCGTCTCGGTTAATTTCTCGATTCTCTTTGTAAAAAAGTTCGGGAATAAAATTAACTATGTATGCCGATTTATTTTCATATACTTTTTGGCAAGCAAGCAAACGTTTTTCTTTTACTTCTTCGCTGTCTGCCAAAGCTTGAGAATGCAATAATATTAGACCTTTTAACATTCTTGGAAATGCATCGGCAAAAGCCAATGCAACATACCCACCCATACTATGGCCGAGCATTACACACGAAGTTACACCACATTCGTCGAGAACGGCTTTAACTGCATATGCCATAAATTCCATGCTATGTACTTCGCCGTATGTATCAGAAAGACCATGACCGGGAAGATCGATGGCAATAACATGCACTCTTTGCATATAAGAATAGGTATATGGCGCCCAAACATCGAGTGAATTTAAAAAACCATGCAAAAAAACTATAGTAGTTTGATTATTTTTGCCTTCTTCTTGATAATGTATTCTTCGGTCATTATACTGAATAAATGAATGTTCCATAATTTAATCGTGTTATTATTGATACCATATACTATGGTGCAAAGATACTTACTTTTTTGATTTAGAAACTACTCTATTCTGAAAAGTAACAAACATAAAGTTGTTTATATCAGTGCGATATTTGCCATAAAATTAATGGAAGCGAATTTCTGTAGAGTGGACTTCTTTACCCTTATTGTAATTAATGTTACCAAACCCGGATGCTATAATACGATCCTTGTCGATACCGCTTTCTACCAAGTATTTTTTTATAGCTTCAGACCTATTTAGGCTTATTTGGTATGCTTCTTCGAGAGATGGAAGATTTACATTGCTTATTATTTCGATCTTTACGTTTGCATTTGTATTCAAAAAGGCAGATAGATAATCTAAATGTAAATTGGCATTATCATCCATTGCATCTGTTTTTTCGCTCAAATATCCTATGTGTAAAGGCATTGTTGTTTTGTTGTTTTGCAAATCGGATATATTGTAGCATTCTATTTCTATCTGCTCGGGCGAAAGCTCATCTATAAAACACGTTGATAAGAAATATCCTTCAAGTTGCGAAAATATTACGTATTTCTTATTTTTGAATACCTCTATTTTTGTTTTGTTATTATCCATCACATATTGAGTATTACCCATTCGAGTGTCGATATCCCAAATATTCAATATTATATTGTCGGCATTATTTTTCTTGTTGCAGTAAACGTCGATAATTTTCTTGAAATCATCATCAGAGCTATTTAATGTAATGGAATAACTTTCGTATTTTCCATTTCTATCGGTAATGATATACAGATTTTTCTCATCGGAGGATAGAGCCAATGATATTTCGTTGAATCCTGTATTTGCTACCTTACCTATGTTTTGAGGTTTCGACCATTTTGTCCACGAATCGGTTGTCAACCTTTTAGCCATATAAACATCGCAATATCCTAAACCTCCGTGACCATCGGTGCAAAAATATAATGTTTTCAAGTCTTTGCTTAGTATTGCACCTCGTTCGCAATAAATGGTATTGATATTAGAACCTAAATTTATTGCATTATCCCAACCATATACATTGTTTTTTCGGGGTACGAAATAAATATCCGATGCTAATGCAGTATCGCCATGAAAATATGTTTTTGTCGGTTGTAAATTCAAACCACCTCTGCGGTCGCTTGTTATTAGCATCCCCGAGCCATCGGGTATCATATAGGCATCACCATCGTAGCCATCAGAATTGATAGGATGAGGATAAATCGATACCAATGTCCATTTGTCCTCATCGGCATCGTAGTTAACTTCTGCAATATCTCCATTTTTGCCGATAAGCATCTTTGTATCGTTGTCGAAGAGCGAGAATACTTCAACACCGATATTATCAATATTTGTGAAAACGATTTCGGTATCTTCGGCCCAACGTCCTTTAATGTTTTTTGCTACTGCTATCTTTTTTACTCCACTTTTGTTATCCATTTTTGTGTAGTAGCATTTATTGCCATCTTTTGTTATGGCCACATTCATAACCGAATGTTTGGGAGAAAAAGAATTTGTTACCTTCTGCTTTTTATTTACCGGAGCTTTTAATAGTTCTATGAGACCGTTATAATTTTCGGTATTAGCATCTTCAAAGCAAATACTTTGAGATTGAATTCTTTTTATAGCCTCGTTCCAGTGTTGTTTCTTTATCATATTTTGCACCATACGTTGTAAAGCCACGTATGCAATGCCGTACCTCATCGAGTTTCGTATAAACAAGGTGTATTCATTAAGGTTGCGTTCTTCGAAAGGTTTTGCAAGGTTTAGACTGTCCAGCGACCGTGTGCGTTGTAAATCATCGGTTAGAGTATATGTGAAAGGATAGTCGGGATATTGTGAAGCAAAGTATTCTATTGGCGCAGCAGAGCCTTCTACCGTGTGCCAACGATAATATGTTTGAAAAACATCATTGTATCTGTGGTCCAAGGCGAATAGAGATAAGTAGATATCCAAAGCTTCTATATTGCGATGGTTTAATATCATATTCACTATACTATCCATTGCTTGGTCGGCCAAAGGACTTTCGGTGTTGTTTTGTGCAAATATAGCATAATCGCGAGGCGTTTTTAGATTAGAGAAATTGTTAAACATCAATTTGTCGATTTTATCTAATGCTAAAACATATTCATCAGATGATGGATATTTCGATAAGAAGGCTTTATAAGCGTCGATAGTGTTTATCTTAACAGCGTTTCGATAAGCTATTTTGGCTTTTTTCTTCATCGCATGTTTTGCAATAGTGTCGTTGGTGTATTCAGCAACGGCTATATCGACTTTTTCTTCGGTTTCGGAGTTCTCGATATTTGACAGTATATATTGTTGTGCTTTTCTAAGAGCTTCAACTTTTTCTTCAGAGTTGGGGTATTGTTTGGCGAATGTAACGTATGCACTTATAGTGTTTACGTTCAAGCACTGATTGTATGCTAAGCGGCTTTGAACCTTTTCTAGTTCTTGTCTGATTGACGGGTGTGCTTCAAATGTTTTTAAGTATTCCTCGCATTCGGCCATCGATATGTTGCTTGATTTTATATAGTCGGTTGCTTTGTCTAAAATATATTGCTTTTGTTTTCGAAGTGAGGAAATGGTTATCTTGCGTTTTATCAGTTTATTTACTTCTTTATACTTCGAATTATCGTTCACCAAAGCTATATATTTGCTCTCCGCATTAGTGATATATATGATGGCATTAGAATAGTTGCGCATAGGGTTGTTTAATGCCGAATAAAATGTAGCCATTTCGACTAAGGCTTCTATCGAATTGGGATCTTTTTCGTAGTTCTTATATGCTCGATTATATTCTTTTTGATAAAAGTCGATATAATTAGTGTCGGGGCCTTCTATAGCATAAGATATAGTGGCAAAAGACAGAAAAGTCAACAGCAATATTATTATTTTTCTCATTGTATTTGTATTTACATTCTTGCTTCAACCTATTTTAACGCAAAAAATAATGCGAAGTTTCAAACTTCGCATTAAAATATAACTATCTCATTATACCATATATACAATGTTAGTATACAACAACACTCTTAAGTATTGTTTCAAACTCGTCTTTCAATTGGTCGAAAGTGCTTTTTGTTGTAGATAACTTAAATTCTATACCGGTGTTTTTATGTACAAAGTAAAGAGTGTAGAATTGATTTTCGGTTCCGTCTTTTTCGTCGCGATTAGCACATAGATATGCTATAGCATCTTTGGTTGGTAAAAACAATCCGTCTGTGTAGTCATCGAGAGTTTGATAAGGTTGTTGCATAAAACGATCGATGCTCATTTCCATGGCACTCTTATCTTTGTAGTTGCTGCGTACGTATATTGTCAAATAAGGCAAAATAGTGTCGCCGTCTTGTATTATTTCTTGTTGTGCATACAAATAAACCTTGGTTTTGTTGTCTACCTTTGTGGTGGATAAATATTTCCAGTCTTTTGGTAATTCAAACGAAAAATTAGCATCAGGTATACGTACTTGTGCAAACACACTCGAAAAAAACAGTCCGAAGCACAAAAATAAAATATATTTTTTCATATAACAATACTATTTATGTTTATTAATCAATAAATTAAAATTCTAACCATTTATATTACGATTTGCAAATGTACGCATTTTCTTTGAATTTTGAACGTCTTACAACAAAAAACTTTTAGTTGAGATGTTTTCAAGAAGATTTCTGGTCTGTTAGAAAATTATTTTAGTTGTTACTATCTTTATCTAATTCAAAAACTATCGGTAAATTAAATTGAGTTCTTACCGGTCGGCCTCTTTGTGTGCCGGGAATCCATTTGGGCATTAATTTTATTACCCTTACAGCTTCTTTGCCACAGCCACCACCTATATCTCTCAATATTTTAATATCGGTAATGCTACCATCAACGTCCACAACAAATGTTATAAACACTCGTCCTTCTAAATTGTTTTCTTTGGCTGTTTTAGGGTAAACCAAATGTTTCTTTATAAAGTCAAACATAGCCGAATCGCCTCCAGGATACGAAGGTTGGGTTTCCACTATGCAATATATTGCTTCTTCTTCGACTTCACTTACGTTATTTGCCGACATTAAAAGAAATCCTCTTTTGTTTGCCACAGCATAGTCTGATACTCCTTCGGGTAGAGGTAGTACTTGTTGCACTGTTTCTATTTTACCATCTTTATTTGCTATCACCTCTTCGATAGCCACAAACGATGTAAGTTTGGTAACAAGATTGTATTTCAATCCCAAACGTTGCAGTTCTTTTATATCGGCGTTGTTGGTATCGGTATGGTGTGCCGAAATTTCGCCCAAGCGATAGTCGATGTATTTTATGCGTTCTCTTGCCCAAAGATAACGCAATGCCATGTTGTTAGGTGTCGCTTTATAGTCGTTTACTTTCAATGTTTTATTGTATTTTGTTTTACCCATTTTGCCACTTATGCTTATTGTAGATTTGGGAGAGATACTTTTATATTTTCCAAATAGTACTATTGGACGTTCGGCCATCATATCGGGCACATTAATAGGCTCTACATCATATATTTCAAAGTTCTTGGTGTCTACCTTTATGTTTGTAAGTATAGGTGTGCTTATATATTTTCTGAATTTTTCGGCTTTTTCTGCAGCATCTTCTTCTTTGGTGATAATCATAGGCTCGCCATTGCCGGCAAAAGCCATTCCTTCGATAAGGTAACGATTTACACCGGAGCCTATTCCGAAGGCAAAGAAGTTGGTGTTACCGCTATTGTTGCGAATCATTTCGAAGGCTTCTTGTTCTACCGATACATAGCCATCGGTGATTATAACAAAGGTGCGACTTACATTTTGGTCGGTGCGCGGTATGGCATAGGCTTTGTTTAGTGCATCAAGTACTTCGGTGCCACCCCAGGCATGCTTTTTGTCTATAAAGTCTATTGCCTTAGTTATATTATCGTTGGTGGCGGCTATACTTGTCGAGTCCATAAGTTCCGAAGCACCCGAAAATAACAATACGTTAAAGCAATCGGTCGGGCGAAGGTTTAGGATAAGGTTGCGTATAAGTGATTTACTTATATTTAACGGCATGCCGTGCATACTGCCACTTACGTCTACTATAAATATGTATTCGCGTGGTGGAATATCGTTGGCATTTACTTTGGCAGGTGGTTGTACCATCAGCATAAAAAAGTTTTCGTCTTCGCCTTCGTAAAGAGATAATCCTTCTTGTATACTGTTGCCTCTCAATACATAATTGAGTATAACGTCTCTGTTGCCTTCATATTCTTGACCTTTGGACAATTGTATGTTTGCCAAGTTGACCGTTTCGAATTTTTTATCCACTTTGTGCGATGTGCAAACTATACTTGTTATAGGTACCGGAGAATGGATATTAACCTTATAATTGAATGTATACGATGGTTTTACACCCGATTTTGTATATGGTATATCAAAAGTTTTATTGTTGTTGTTTACCGGTTTGTAAACGTTGTCGCCATCTTTGTCCTCTAAAATTAGGTTGTCATCGTGACCTAGTTCGGCTTTGCTTGTGTAACGAGGGCCTACTACTGCAGGATATACAAAAGAATATATACCGTCTTCGGGTACAATAACTTCGGTATATTTCAGTTCAACTTCCACAGTGTCGCCTGCCAATATGTTAGCCACATTCATGGTAAACACATTTGGTCGACTTTCTTCTAATAGCGATGCTCTTTTGCCTTCATCGCGTGCCGTTTCGTAGTCTTTGCGTGCCTTGTTTTTTTCTTCTATCTTGGCAGTTATTGTTTTATTGCCGATTTTCATCGTCATTGCATATACGGCGGCTTTGGTAGATAGAGGAAAAGTATATACAGCTTCCAATGTGCTTTTACCCGTATTAATATATTGTTGTTTAACAGTGGCATTTGCTATATTGCCAACTATGTCGGCTGTAACGGATGTCGATTTTAACGGCAATACATCGGTGTGTTGTTCTTTATCGGAGGTATAAACCATAAAATACGGCGACAAGGTTTTGTCGGTTTCTTGGGCTGCAAGTGTGATACAAAATAGTATCGCAAACAATGTGCAAAATACTTTTTTCATTTTGATTGCTTTTTAAGGTTATATAACAAGTAACGCAGTGATAAAAGAAATATTGTCGTAAGCTTTTTTAAATCTATGCACTATAGCATAGGTGCGTGAAGGTCGGAATAGCTACTTTCCGAATTAGTTATATAGATTATTGTATCTCCGGTTTTTATCGAATGATTTATGGTTTTGCGCGGTTTCGTTTTGGCTATTTGTTTTGCCGGGCTTTTCTTCTTGGCCGGAGTAATGATTTTGGGCAATTCGTATTTGCCATTTCCAGACTCGGCAAGCATATATCTGTTAATAATGTCCATGCATTGTGGTGCCGAAACAAAGTTGACACCCATGCTTCGCACTGTGATATGAAAGCAACGTTGTCTGCGTTCGTATTTTACATAACAGCGTTCTTGTCGGCGCAAATCGTAAAGGGCTTGTGCCAAAAAGTGTTTTAGTTCCGATTCGCTTACGGTTATATTGCCGGTTTTATCGTATTTCTGATAAGCAATATCGAAGGTGGTTCCGTATCTGTGACACGAATTTTCGGTGGCATTTCTGTTGCGTCGGCGTAATTTTTTTATATCCTCTTCGGTGCGTAACAGACTTGTTACTATTATTCTATAGTCGGCATTGGGATATTTGGCGTGCAATTTGCTGTTAAAAAGTATCGCTATATCGTCTAAAAGCATGCGGGCCGATGGTACCAAATAGGGCATAGAGTGTGTAAGTTTGTTTATGCGATATAGTGCACAGGTGTTTATCTCCATTAAGGGTGAACTATGTTCGAAATCGTTTCGGAGTTTAAACACGTTTTCGATACCATTCTTTTTTGCGGCAGCAAGTTGTAAATCATTGTCATCGCAAAATATATCAAAGTATTTTTGCGATAGGAGTGGTTTTTCTTCAAAATGAGTTTCGGGTTCTTTTTCGGAAATAACTTCCTGTACTGTCTCTATGTTTTCTTCTTTTGTAATTGATGTGTCATTACCTCTGAAAGCGAAGAATATACATGCAACAACCCCTATACCGATTGCAACAAAAATCGGTAGGGCAGAAAAGCGTTTTTTTGTTACTTTTCTTGCTTTTTTTTCTTCGTATTCGGGTCGATACATCATATCGTTTTTGTATTTTTTGACAATAAAAAAGAAAAACAACGGCAATATTTAATTGTATCTAAATGCTACAATCCATTATTTTTAAGTGATTTGAATGTTATTGCAGTATGCTGTTATAATTTGCAATATTCGGAAAAAATCCCGACATATGCAAGTTTTTTCTCTGTGATGAAATTTCTCAGTTTATGAGTTCGCCGGATTTGATGATAGGGTATGAATTTATTCATGGTATATCGTCGAATGCGTCAAACCCGGGTTTCGTACAGTTGACGGTATACCATGAAATACGTAAAATTTTTCATCTTGTTTTACAGTGTGTTATGAAAAGTGGTTATTTTACTGATTTTTCCTCGCGATGTTGTTGAATTTTCCTCGCGATATTTTTTGTGCTACTACGCGATGGCGTGAAATTTTCCTCGCGATGATTTTTTTTTACCCCGGTGGGCCTGAAAATCGGTAATGGTTTGGAAATCGATTTTTTGTTTCGAATGTTATTAACAAGAACGATAATTGAAAATTGCCATTGTCGAAGAATTGATATTTTTTTTGTAGTGCAAAAAACAAAGTGAGGTTATATAATAGAATATTTATGTCCGATAAATCAAAAAAAATATGTACTTTTGCAAATGGTTTCGGAAACGAAACTGCTTTTTTTTGACTAATAATAAGTTTTATGCCAAGCTTTTAAGTTGGAAACCTAGGAAACTTTTGACTTTAAATTCACGAGGCATTAGTATAGCTATTCTGCGTTCATAGCGTGGAATTGGTTGTATCTACATGTGAATTTAAGGTTATTCCTAGGACCTTCCAACTTAATTGTAGACATTTAATCAGTTCTACGTTTTTTTTATACAAATGGGAGGTCGAAAACCAAATCAAATATTGGAGATATGAACGAATTAGAGATTAAAATAGGTGGTACGTCTTTTAAGATGATATATGTGGAAGGTGGCAAATATATAATGGGAGCGCAAAATTACGATTCGAATAATTATAATTACGATTCTAATGCATACCCCGATGAAGACCCGATAAACGCTGTGGATATAAAATCTTTTTATATAGGTAAAGTTCCTGTAACACAGATGTTGTGGAAAAAGGTGATGGGCTATAATCCGGGAGCAGGTAAATCGTTGTTTAAAAAATCCGAGAACTATCCTGTAGATTGTGTATCGTGGGAAGATTCGCTTGAATTTATAGCACGAATAAATTATATTACTCAAAAACATTTTCGTTTACCCACCGAATCGGAATGGGAGTATGCAGCAAAGGGCGGAAACAAAAGTAAGGGTTATTTATATTCGGGAAGCAATGATATAGATGAGGTTGGATGGTGTAAGAATAGCGGAGAAGCGGGGCTTCAAAAAGTTATGAGTAAAAAGCCTAACGAATTGGGAATATATGATATGAGTGGTAATGTGTGGGAATGGTGTCGTGATATATATGGACATTATGATAGCAACGAAAAAAACACTTTTGCAAATCGTTTAAAAGGCGATGATAGAGTAATGAGAGGCGGCAGTTGGCGCAGCGACGCAATATATTGCAGAACAACAATGCGAAACAGTGCCAATCCTTCGCTTAATTTTATTGGAGTAGGACTGAGATTGGCATTGGACGACTTCTGATAATTATTGTAGGTGTATTAATATTTTCGGATATCCAAAAAAAGTAGTATATTTGCAGACGGAAATAAAACGACTATTTCCTAATAATGCATATTATTCAGATAGTTATAAATTTATAAAGATAAAAAATAATGAAAAACGCAGTAGCAATTCTTACCGGAGGCGGTCCCGCACCGGGAATGAACACCATTATAGCCAGTGTTGCAAAAACTTTTTTACGTGATGGATATCGTGTTATAGGTCTTCATGGAGGATATTCGAGTTTGTTTACCACCACACCACGAATGATTGATATCGACTTTCTTATGGCCGATGATATCTTCAACAAAGGTGGCTCGATGCTTAAAATGAGCCGTTTTAAACCTTCGGACAGCGATTTTGAAAATCGTTTCAACCTAAGTTTGTTTCAAGATAATAATATAAAACTATTGGTTACCGTGGGTGGCGACGACACTGCAAGTACTGCCAATCGTATATCGGCTTTTCTTGCCAAAAAGAATTATCCTATAAGCAATATCCACGTTCCTAAGACTATAGACAATGACCTTCCATTGCCAAACTCGTCGCCTACATTCGGCTACAACTCGGCAAAAGCGCAAGGTACAGTGATTGGTACTGCTGTTATGGAGGATGCCCGTACAAGCGAAAACTGGTTTGTGGTAAGTGCTATGGGACGCAGTGCAGGACACTTGGCTTTAGGTATAGCAGGTGCATGCCATTATCCTATGGTGGTAATACCCGAATTTTTCAATAAAACAACTATCACTTTGGATAAGATTATCCGTATGGTAATATCGTCGATAGTGAAACGCAAAATAATGGGTATCAACTATGGCGCCGCTATGATTAGCGAAGGCGTTTTCCACTCGCTTAGCGACGAAGAATTGAAGAAAACCGGTGTAAACTTCTCTTACGACGATCATGGTCACCCGGAACTTGGAAAGGTAAGTAAAGCCCATATATTCAATAATATGCTTGAACAAGTAAACAAAGAAATAGGATTGAAGGTGAAAACCCGTCCTGTTGAAATTGGTTACGAAATACGTTGCCACACTCCTATAGCCTACGACCTTACTTATTGTTCGCTATTAGGTATGGGGGTGTTTAAATTATTCAAAGAAGGTCATACCGGATGTATGGTATATGTAGACCATGTAGGTAATATATCTCCGTTATTCTTGAAAGATATCCAAGACCCTGTTACCGGTAAGATACCACCAAGATTGGTGAATATAAATACCAACAAAGTTCAAAGCTACATCGAAGATATTATGGATTATGTAACACCGGCCGACTACGAAGCTGCTAAACAGTTTATCGATAATCCTGAAGAATACGACTTGATGAAGATATTAAATTGGTAATAAATCGGATATATAGATACAAAAAAACGAGGCCTTCATATTTGACGACCTCGTTTTTATTATATGTTGTGTCTATACTTATCTTATAAGTGAACAGCTTTGCCGTATGCTTGTTCGATAGCTTCCATAATGGCTTCGCTCAATGTTGGGTGTGGGTGTACCGAACCGGCTACTTGTTTTGCAGTAAGTCCGTTTTGACGAGCCACTACCAAACCGGCTATCATTTCGGTTACATTGTCGCCACAAAGGTGTGCTCCCAATATAAGGTCGGTTTTGGCATCGATAATTATTTTTATAAAACCATCGCGGCTACCTGCGGCAGTAGCTTTTCCGCTTGCTGTGAATGGGAACTTACCTACTAATATTTCGTATCCGGCTTCTTTAGCAGCTTTTTCGCTCATGCCTACCGATGCTATTTCGGGAGTTGTATAAGTACATCCGGGTATGTTTTTGTAGTTTACAGGTGTAGGGTCTTCGCCGGCTATTTTTTCTACGCATACAAGGGCTTCGGCCGATGCCACGTGTGCCAACGCCGGTCCGTGAACTACGTCGCCAATAGCATAATAGCCTTCTACATTAGTGCGATAGTAGTCGTCTACCACTATTTTGGTGCGTTCTACTTCTATTCCTACTTCTTCCAAACCAAGGTTTTCTAAATTGGTGATAACACCTACTGCCGAAAGAACTATATCTGCATCTACTACTTCGGTACCTTTTTTGGTTTGTATGGTAACATGGCATACATCACCTTCGATATCTACTTTCTCTACCGATGAAGATGTCATAACTTTCATACCCATCTTACGGAACGAGCGGCTTATTTGAGCTGATACATCATCATCTTCGTTGGGAACGATATTTGGCATAAATTCAACCAATGTAACTTGTACACCTATCGATTGGTAGAAGAATGCAAATTCGCTACCGATAGCACCCGAACCTACTACTACCATTGATTTTGGAAGTTGAGGCAATGTCATAGCTTCGCGGTATCCGATTATTTTCTTGCCATCTTGTGGTAAGTTGGGAAGATTGCGAGAGCGAGCGCCTGTTGCTATAATGATGTGGTTAGCTTCGTATACAGATACTTCGCCTTCGGCATTGGTAACTTCTACTTTTTTGCCGGGTTTTACTTTTCCTGTTCCGGTAATAACGTCTACTTTGTTCTTTTTCAACAAAAATTGTACGCCTTTGCTCATAGTGTCGGCAACACCACGGCTACGGGTTACCATAGCTTCCAAATCGGGAGTGATGGGCTGTGCTGCTACTCCATAGTTAGAAGCGTGTGATACATAATTGAAAACTTGTGCACTCTTAAGAAGAGCTTTGGTAGGAATACATCCCCAATTTAGACATATGCCACCTAAATTTTCGCGTTCAACAACGGCAGTTTTAAATCCTAATTGTGCCGATTTTATGGCAGCTACATATCCTCCGGGACCGCTACCTATTACTATAACATCGTAATTCATTGTATATAATATTTTATTTTGTATTCTTATGTTATTGATGTAAAAATCTATTTCAACGATAGTTCCGCAATATATTACGCTTGCAAAACGCTTGCAAATGTACATAAAAAAATCGACTTAAACGCATTCGGTGCTAATTTTTTTACAACAATTGTTGTATAACACTTGCCTTATAGCATAAAAAAGCGGAACATTTGCAATGCTCCGCTTTTTATTTTGATAAAGGTTTTAGTTCGATACCGGGCGAACACTATACCCCATGTATCTGTAGTATTCGCTTATTTCTATATTCGATACATCTTTGCCAAAACTGAAACGCATAGCATATTGTAAATTATTTTCATATGGTGAGGATGTCCAATATTGACCAATTTCATTTTTCGAAAAAACCGATGACTCGTTATAATATCCGCCTGCCGGAAGAAAGATGGAATTGCCATTGGGTCCTGTAATTTTATACCCATGATTAACTCCCTGCCAAGTCCATTCTAATGTGCAGTTATTCTTCAATTCTTTCAACTCGTCGATGGTAGGTAGTCGCCATGTACTACCCCAATTGGCACGTGCAGCATCATGTTGAGCATTGCCACTTATATCGCTCAAATTAACACCATTTGTTGAACAATTGTTTCCTACATATTCACTTTTAGTAGAGGTTTCACCCCAAGCGTAATAGTCGCCAAATTCTTCCGCTGAAGTAGCACCAATGTTGCAAGTGGCCCACTTTAAACCACTTGGCAGACCAAGGTCTACATATTCGTGTCCATTGATTGTATTTCCTACTACTTCGGGATTTTCGTTTCCATCTTCGGGTTTGTTGTTTTCGGAACCTGATTCTTTTTCGCAACTTGCGAACACTATACTCATTGCCACTATCAGCAATGATAGTTTACTTAAAACTGCTTTCATGATATTTTGCGTTTTTCTTTGATTAATAATTTTGTTTCTTCCAAAACTCACTAATCACTTGCAAGTTAATTTCTAAGAATTGGTTACTCGTAAGACGGCAAAACTGCAGAAAAGATTCTTAATGACATGTGAATATTTGCTAAAAAGTTTCTTGAAACGTTTGCTGGGGTTGTAAAGAAGAGTATTCAAGATGGTTTGTCATACTGGCTACAATGAAATAAAGTAGCTTTAATCGAATAACAATATTTTTTCCGAATGTTTGTGGTTTTCAACGTCTATGTGATAAATTTATATTCGTATGAGATTAAAATGCAAATATATATGCTTTATAAAATTTCCATTGATGTCTGCTACTTGTGTTTTTGTGTATATTTTTAGGTTTTCATTGTCGAGTGTTTTGATATTTAAGGCCATTGCCTCTTTATTTAGATTTTCCCAATATAGTAGTAGCGTGTCGTTATTTATCGAGTATGTTATTGAACTTGTTATTGTTTCGGTGCCATCAACAATTGTGTATGAGTATCCGATATTATTTTCTTCGAATACATAACCCCAATTATTATTGTTATTTACTTCTATTAGAGTAGTGTTATCTTCTTCAAATGTTTCGATGCTTGTTATTTTCCATTTACCGACAATTAGCTCATCATTTTCTTTTTTGCAAGAAATTGTTGTAACTGCTATTATGACACACATTATTAGTATATTCTTCATTTGTAGTAATGTTTAAATATGAGCGATAACGCTTATTGTTCGCTTTTATTGTTGTTTTCCCATTTTAAGTAGTCTTGTCGGTAAAATTCATAATTATCAATCTCTTCTAAACTCCATATATCATTGATGGTATTATGAAATTTCTCAGGGTGTTGTTTCTCTATTTCGATGGCTATTTCCCAAGGGTATTCCCAGCTATCGCTCCATTTGGCAAACATAAAAAAATGTTTCATTATGTCGAGGCTGTCGGCAATGGCATATTGTGCAGCAGTATGTAAGGTAAAAGAAAAATTATTTTCTTCGAGTAAACTAAAGATTTGGAATTCTCTGCTATTGCGAGGCATTAGTTCTTCTATTTTTTCGGCAGAAATATTTTTATGTTCTCTAATATCCCTTTCAACCTTTAAAAGCTCGATAAAGTATTTGCAATTGGAATTAATTGTTTTCCATTGTTCTTTATTATGACTTTTAGGAAGATTGTGATGAGTTGCTTCTTTGTAGCTATTATTACAGGCAATCATCATTGTTGTTGCTATGATAACTATTATCAGTACTATTTTTTTCATTGTTCTATGTGTTTGACGTTGTTTATAAGTGTATTCTTAGTAATATGTTATCTTTCTAATAGCTATTAATTTACCATCTTTGTATTTCTCTATCCAATTGTCGTATTCATCGTATTTGTATGAATATATGTATTTTTTGGATGTCTTCTCTTCAAAGAGAAATTTTTTGTTGTATATATGTTCTTCTACTACAATGTCGTCGTAATCGTTATATGTATATGTAACTATATTATTAGTATCCCATAAACTTTTTGTCAAACGACCTTTGTTATTCTTTTTTTTATTACTGCAACTATGTGTGTGTCTGCTACGCAGCAAGCAATGCTATCAACTTGGGTAGGAATATAATTATACCTATTATGGCTGCTGTGATGGCACATATCAATACTGCTGCTGCACCAAGGTCTTTGATGTCGCGTTTGCGGTCGTCGCGTTCGGCTTTGATAAAATCGGCAGTGCGTTCGAGTGACGAGTTGACTATTTCGGCCGAAATAACCATACCTATAACGATGATTATTGCTATCCATTCGATGGCCGAAATATCTAACAGAATGCCTGCTGTTATTGCACACACCGCCGCTACGGCGTGTATCCACGAGTTATGTTCTTCTTTAAACAATACTTTCAGCCCGGCAAAGGCATAACTAAAACTTTTTATCCTTTTCTTTATCGAGAAATGTTCGTTATTCATTGATATTGTTTTATAAATTGAAATGCGTTTTGGTGGATTCGATTATCAAATTAAGCATTTTTTCGTAGTTTTCGAGACCGCATTTGTCGCAAGTGTCGTAAATGTCGTGGTATCCACCATATTTACCTCCCATGGTGTATATGAATATGGCGGGGCAGTGTTGCGAAAAGAAGTAATGGTCGCTGTTGGCAGCATTTGGACGACTCTTTATTTGAGCAAGATAATTGTTTGTGCTATTTATCTTTGTGATTGTTTCGAAGAATGGTGATGTTTGTTCTGTTTTGGAATTTACAATCATAATGCCTTCATCGCCACCGCAAAACATATCTATGTTTACAAACATTTTTATTTTCTTGAGAGGTATTAAGGGATTTTCGGTAAAGTAATGAGAGCCAATCAGTCCAGTTTCTTCGCCGCAAAAGAACAAGAATACAACCGAGTATTTTGGGTTGTTTTGGCTGAAATATTTGGCCAGGTCCAATACTGCGGCCACACCGCTGGCGTTGTCGTGTGCTCCGGGATAGTATGCCTTGTTGCCAATCGTGCCTAAATGGTCGTAATGCGCAGAAAATACTATAAAACTGTCTGCTACTTCGTTACCTTCGATATATGCACATACGTTTTGCGAATTGTGGATTAATGGTTCGGTGTTAAACGCTATTGATATATGCTTTGGGTGTTTGGCAAATACAGAGTCTTTAACATATATAAGGGCGTAGTTCCATTCTTCAGGATAATGGCTTGTTACAGCCATAGGTAACTGTTTTTGTCCGACTATAATACCTTGTGAACCAAAAGGATTGCGATTTCGTATGGAATTTAGAAATGCTTTTTCTTCATTGGTGCCGGTTTCGCTGTTTTTGATGTATACGATACTGTTTTTGATATTGCGTTTATGTTCGTTTACAAACAATTGTAGCGAATCGGGGTGCGACATGGCTCTCGAACTCGTGTATAACACCGGTATTTTTGTATTCTTTATGGGGTATGAAAACGATTCGATGTAATAATCTTTTCCCGCCACAAGTTCTGTTTTGCCAATCTTTATGTAGCATTCTCCTTCCATTTTGAAAGCTGGATAGGAGAGAGTTTGAAAAAAGTTTTTACCCAAACTTTTTAGATTAAGTTCTTTACATTTGTTACTGATGAAGTTAGCCGCAATTTTATCGCCGCCATAACTGCAACCTCTACCAAACATTTCGGGCGAAGAAAGTTGTCTTATTATTTGGCGCGCCAATGTGCTGTCTTGTGCATTGATACTCCACGATAATACTCCTAAGTATGCTAAAATACAAAATGTTACTTTTTTCATGATGTGATATTTTTTTTGCAAATATAGCAATTTTATTTGATATCTGTGATTTTTTGATGAAAGAAAATATTTTATGGGTCGATTTGTCGCGAAAAATATTGTCTTTTGACTATCGAAATTCTCTCACGAGGAATAAATTACAACATCGCGTAGTTGCACGAAAAACATCGCGAGGGAAATCTTACAACATCGCGAGGAAAAATCGCTGTAATAGCGATAAATTTACCCTTTTTCTAAAGACCTGTGATACAGATGGGTAATATTTGTGTGATTCATGATATATTATCAATTGTGCGAAACCCGGGTCTCGTGCATTTGATGATATACCGTGAAGAAAATGATAGTATACCACAATGTTTCTTCGGTGGTTGAATGCTGTTTTAAAAGCCTAAAACAACGATACTTTTTAGTGCCCCAAATAGCAAATTTCTTGATAAATAACGATGTTTAATCTACGAAATAAAAATGATGTTAAAAAAGATTAAACAATTTAAATCTATAATATTGGAAATTAGTTTAATAGCGCTATTAACGATTAAAGTAAGCAGATTTATTTCATAAGAAAAGAAAGTGTTGATAAAAAAAAACCTTTTATTCCAAAAAAAATGATTATCTTTGCCTTTTAGTTTTAAATAGAATAAAAATAATATTTAATTAATAATAAACATCTTATGAAAAAAAGAAAAATACTTTTCGGTATTATTGCAGCGATTTTGTTGTTTGGAACATACACTGCAATCGGTCAAAATCCTGATCAGGGATTGAATTTTTTAGGTCCTAACAACTTGGCAGGTCGTACCCGTACAATTGTTATTGACCAACAAGCAGAAGGAGATGCCGTTGTATTGTATACAGCCGGTGTTTCGGGTGGATTATTCAAATCAGAAAATGGTGGAAAAACTTGGATGCCGGTTTTAGATAACGCCGGTAATGAGTTCGTTCTTCCTATCAGTTGTATGGTTCAAAATGAAGGTAAACTTTTGATTGGTACAGGTGAAGGTTTATCTGTTTCTAATTTGGACAACAAAGGTCTTATTATTCCAAAAGGAAAAGGTATTTATCAATACGATCCAGCTACAGCTCAATTTACTTGTCTGATAGCAGCCGATCAAAATTTGGAATATGTAAACAAAATGGTTGTAAACGGTGGTTATTTGTATTTTGCAACAAATACAGGTTTATTCCGTGCAGCTATGGGTGCTGCTCAATATGAAACAATATTCGATGGCGGCAAAGTACAAGATTTGGATTTAGCCGGTGAGAGATTGTATTTCACTAAAGGTGCTGACGTGTACATGATAGATAGTTTATCTAAAGGAGTTGAATATTTGAAAGTAAAAACAAATCATGCCAACACTGCTAGCCGTGTAGAATTGGCTGTGGCTCCAACTGATGAATCTTACGTATACTTAACAGTAGCCGACGCTAACGGAAACTTGGAAGGTGTTTATATGACAAACACCGGATATACAGTTGAAATGGATTCTGTAGTTGGAACTATAGATACTATCGCTGAAGTTTCAGAAGTTGATACAATAGTATCGGAAATTAATGTTGTGGATTCGAATATTTCGGTTATAGATACTCTTGTTTCAGAATTAGATACATTAACTACAACTCTTATTATTGATACTATACCTGAAATATCTGAAATAGTAGTATCTGACACTTTGATAACTATTGATAGTGTTTTTTCTGCAATAGATTCAACTACAATGGATTCTATATTTACAGTTTCATATGATACTACATATGTGTTCGACACAACTTTTACATACATTTACGATTCTTTGTATGCATATACATTTGATACAACATTTGCATACGATACAAATTATGCATATATTTATGATACAATATTTACATACGACACAACATTTGCATACAAATACGATACTTTAGGATATGATTACTTTAATATTTATCTAACCGAATGGAACAAAATATCAACATCAACAGTTGCTTTGTTTACATCGCGTAATGGTTGGTATAGCAATACTCTTGCAGTAAGTCTTACTGATCCTAAAAAATTGTATTTAGCAGGTTCTAACTTGTGGGTTGCACAAGGTCTTGAAGGTACTAATATATATACATGGACAATGGAATCGAATGCTGCATATGGTCGTCCATCTGCATTCTATGTACACGAAAATATTCACGACATCGCTTTCTTGAATGATTCTGTTTACTATTTGGCTACCGATGGTGGTATATTCAAATATGGTGAAATATACGATGGCGTTGCAATCGTAGGTGAATCGGGAATCGGTTTCTCTGAATTAAATAGAGGTTTAACAACTACACAATTTGTATCGGTAGCTGTTGCTAACGATGGTTCTGTAATGGGTGGTGCATTAGGACATGCTATGCCTTACATCAAATCTCGCGAAGATTCTGAAATTACTACTCCTATGGCTGACTCTGTTAACCATGCTGCTGAAAGCATTTGGTATGGTAATGGTAGCTGGGGTGCAATATCTATGATTCACCAAGTTGCTCCAACCGAAAAAGAAGTTATGTTTGTTGGTGCTGAAGGTGCTGACTTCGGTCGTGCTACTTCTGATTATTTCAATAGTACTAACACTCAAGCTTGGACAACCGGTACTGAATTCAATAGCACTCAATTTACAACAAGTGCTTACAATCCTGCAATGTTGTTGTGGGAAACTCTTGAAGACGAAGTAATTCGTGACAGTATGGAATTTAAAATAACTGCTCCTGTTGTAGTTCGTCGTAACGGTATGGATACATTGGCTAGAGAAGGTTTTGAATTTATGGTAAACGATACTGTTATGCTTCGCGATCAAGCACACACTGATTATCCTATCGCTTACAGAATAGCTGAACAATGCACATTGGATGTTGCCGGTATTTCTGGTATTATCAAAAACCCAATCCAAAGCAGATTATTTGTTACTGCAGTTGCTCAACAATTTGATGGCGCTTTGTATAGCAAAGTATATATGACTTCAAATGCTACAGACTTTAGAAAAGTAGGTGGTAATTCTTCTGAAGGAATCAATTGGATTGACATCGCAAACTTGAAAGAATCGGTAGTAAGAGCTTTGGCTATAACTCAAGATGGTGAAAACTTATTCATAGCTGCTGAAGAAACTGATGGCGGTTCGGTACTTGTACGTGTTCGTAATTTGGCTTCTGCCAATCAAAATATAACCGGTGCATTCACTCCTAACGGTCCTAACCAACAAACTATAATAGATACTATCTTGACTACCGAACGTGTTATCACTTCTGTATCGTTATCGTTGAATGGCAACGTAGCTATAGTAACTTGTGCCGGCGATGAAGAAGGTAGCAACTTATATTATATCGAAGACGTTACTACTGACGAATATCGTTCTGTTGCAAGCAACGTATTGGAAGGTATAAACATCTACTCTTCGTTGATAGAAAAAGAAACTGACTCTGTATTTGTAGGTACTGTAGACGGTATTTATACTATGGGTTCGTATAACGATGCAACACCTTCTTATTACGGATTACAAGGTGTTCCTGTAACATTTATCCGCCAACAAACTGCTGAAATGAAATTCAGAAGAGCTACTTACTACACCGGTACTAACGCTACTGAATATCGTTTTGGTAAAACTAAATATCCTGGCGCTATCTATTTTGCAACATACGGTAGAGGTATATATGTGGATAAAACTTACGTAAAAGATTTTGAAAACGAAATAGGAATTAATTCTCCTGTTGCTGAAAATATCAACGACGTTAGAATCTATCCTAACCCTGCAGCATCGTATACAAATATAGAATTGGAAATAGCTAATACAACAAATGTTTCAATTAGAGTATTTGATATGTCGGGTAAACTAGTATATACAAAATCATTGGATAACTTGACAGAAGGTGTTTATACCGAAACTATCAACTGTCAAAATATGCAGAAAGGTGTTTATTTGATAAACGTACTTACTGAATCTCAAATGATGACTTCTAAATTGATTGTAAAATAAATATTTTAGAATATTTCCTTTAGAGGGTCATTTCTGCAAAATGACCCTCTTTTTTTAATTAGAAAAGAAGATAATTATGAAAATAAATTTTGTTGAAGAATTACGTTGGAGAGGTATGATTCATGATATCATGCCCGGTGCAGAAGACCAACTTAATAAAGAAATGACCACTGCATATGTGGGCATCGACCCAACAGCAGATTCATTACATATAGGCCACTTGGTAAGTATAATGATGTTGAAACATTTGCAAATGGCAGGACATAAACCTCTTGCTGTTGTGGGTGGTGCTACAGGTATGATTGGCGACCCTTCGTTTAAGGCTGCTGAACGTAAACTATTGACAGTTGAAGAAATTCAACACAACGTTGATTGTATAAGAAAGCAATTGGAAAAATTCTTGTCGTTTGACGAAAAAGATGCAAATGCTGCCGAAATACTTAACAACTATGATTGGATGAAGGACTATTTGTTCTTGGACTTCATTCGTGATGTTGGTAAGCATATTACTGTAAATTATATGATGGCAAAAGATTCGGTTAAGAAACGTATGGAAACAGGTATCTCTTTTACCGAGTTTACCTATCAGTTGTTGCAAGGATACGATTTCCTAACATTGTATAGATCGAAAGGTTGTCGTTTGCAGATGGGCGGCTCCGACCAATGGGGTAATATTACTACCGGTACCGAATTGATAAGACGTATGGAAGGGGGAGAGGCATACGCTCTTACTTGTCCTTTGATAACAAAAGCCGATGGTACTAAATTCGGAAAAACAGAAGGTGGCAACGTATGGTTAGATCCCGAAAAAACATCTCCGTATAAGTTCTATCAATTCTGGTTGAATTGTTCTGATGAGGATACTTCGAAATACATTCGTATATTCACTTTGTTGCCAAAAGAAGAAATAGAACGTTTGGAAGAAGAACATAAAGCTGCTCCTCATCTAAGAATATTGCAAAAAGCACTTGCCAAAGATATAACTATAAGAGTTCATTCGGAAAAAGATTATGAAGCTGCTGTAGCTGCTTCGGAGATATTGTTTGGAAAAGGTACTACCGAAATGCTTCAACAATTGGATAAAGACACATTGAAATCGGTGTTTGAAGGTGTGCCTACTTTCGAAGTTTCGAGAGAACTTTTGGCCGGAGAAGGTATAAATATTGTAGAACTTACAGCTGCCGAAACTAATATGTTTGCTTCGAAAGGTGAAGTTAAACGTGCTTTGAAAGAAAACTCGATATCGTTGAATAAAGCAAAAATAACAGATACATATCAGGTAACTGAAAAAGATTTGCTTTCGGATTCTATTATCTTAGTTCAAAAAGGCAAGAAGAATTATTACTTAGTGGAAGTAAAGTAAGTATTTGATATTTTTTTTCATAGGAGTGGTTGCATAATGATATGCAGCCACTTTTTTTGTACAACACTTTTTGTTATGATGTGGATTAGCTCCCAAAACCACCATACTTAGCCTCCAAAACCATGAGGTTTAGCACCCCTAACCGTGGGAGTTTTGACAGCTGACTCGGGTAGTTTTTGATTGACTTTTATGGTAGCGATGCATAGAAAACAAAAACGCCGAAACTCGAAAGTTTCGACGTTTTTTTGTTTTGCTTTTTTGCCGGTTATCCTGCAAAGCCACCACCACCGGAATTGTTATCATTACCGCCACCGGACTCATTGCCGGTGTTGCCCTCGTCGGTAGATGGGTCATCTTCTTCGTTATCGCTTCCTTCACCAATGATATAATTATCATTTTTGTTGATAAGCTGATATACTTTTTGACTTTTGCCGGCACTGCCATCGCTATTTGGTAATCCCTGTACTTCGCCAACGTATGCATAAATACCTACAAGGTCTATTTCTGCTTTTTTTATAGCTTCTTTCAGTTCCTTGCAAGGCAAGAAGTTGATACGAATTTCTTCGATTTGTTCGACACCTGCATCTTTCGATGATTTTACAGGTTTGTAGCTGATAGAGGTACTGAATATTCCCAATTCCGGAATTTCTACACTATATCCATCAAGTAGGTATTGTTTAATACTTAGAGATAGTGCTTCTACAGAACTTGCAACATGAGTTCTGGGTGTCATCAAAATTGAAGCACAATGGTTTATAACTTCTTTAGAATGTTTAATACCATTGTGTACTTGTTTTACAACAAAAGCATTTGACATTTTATTATTGTCGTCTTTATCAAAAGACTTTTGCTCGATCACTTTAATGCGAATCATAAAAAGAAATTTTAAATGAATAAATTTATTAATTTCACCTCTACTATCTGCGATATTACTGCGAGGTGGCTCGTAATATCTGTTTGTATTTATACCTATAGCTTCGGCTACGGTTATTAATCCGGGATCGTTTTTATTCCTTGGTCTGATAGTTTTACCATAATATGCAACATGTGCATTCCTAAAATTAACTTTAACATTGCTCATAAAACCTTTTTTATTAATAGTTTGAAGAGTATCTTTAATATCTCGATTATATTTTCTTATAATATTTAATCTTTCATTATTTCTTGGAATTACTTTTTTCATTTCTTTTTTCATCATAAGCATCATTGTTTTTAAGAGTCCATAATTTTATCGAGATAAAAATATGGCGAATTTCTGAATTGGCAAAGAAATCAGAAAATTTTTTTTCTCGAAAATTTCAAATTTTCACAGAAACGAGGGTAGGAGCATACGTCAGACTATAGAAAATGTTTATTCTTGAATATAGGCAAGCATATTATAGATGTTTTCTAAATAATAATACTGATGATGCTGAATATGCGACGCTTTAATATGAAGTACATTAACTTTTAGAAGTTGCCACAAATGGTTTTCGTAGATATTATGCAATTAAACTTTTTATAAATCTCTTGCTTATAGTATTGTTATAGTTCTTATATTAAAGATAAATCTCCTACATGTAATAAAAAATAAAATATTGTTTTGTTATATTAAAAAATGTTTGTATATTTGCAACGTTGTTAGCTCCGAAGCCCTAACGGGTAAAATGGTGGGCGACAAACATATATAGAAAGAGACGTTGAACAAACGTTTTATCTGCGACATGTCGAATCTCGCAAATTCAACACATTACTCGCACGGTAAAGCAAAGTCAATGTCCCATGGGTTTTGTTATACATAATAATCTTATAGTATACAATACAGCGTGGGCTTCGGCATTGCTTATCCTCGAGTAATGGGCAATGCGAGAGCCTCGACATGTGGGATGAGCGATAGTTGGATTCCCACGTTTTCTTTTTGTATATATCAAGTAATAATAATTTTTTTTTAAATATAAATAGTATGCAACAGATTAAGTTTAAAGATTTTTCTCAGGACAATATATGGAAGTTGTCTAAACGGGAATTTGGTCGGTATAGAAAAATGTATGAACTTCATATAACATACGCAGATTTTATAAATCATTTGAATGGATTGTATATATATTACCTAAATGAATTAGGTATATCGGTAAATATAGATGGCTCACCAGTTGAGAAAGAATTAGCACAATATATGTGGGCACAACTTGAAAAGAAGTTTAACAATGAACCTCTATATGTATGGATGAGCCGAAGAGGGAAAGGAAAATTCGGAAACATTAGTATAGGTACACGAATTATATTTGACAAAGAAATAGCTAATAATTATCAAAAATGGAAATAATATAGATATGAAAGAAATACTCTCTAAACAAAGTAAGGAAACAAGATGCTATATAATGGCAGCAATTATGGTTTTTCAAGGATATGAAGGTGTTGATGAAATGACCGAAATATTTGGTGAAATGAAGCTCGATGTATTGAGTCTTTCTAAAGAAGATCTTGAAAGATTTCCAATTCCACAAAATATTTCACAAATAGTAAATCATCTCAAGCTGATTTCTGATCCCGAAGTAAGAGATTATGTGATAACTAATACATATTCTCCAGTGTTAAAAAGTCGAAGAAGAGATGCATTAAGGAATTACAGAGCATTTTGCAGAAGTTTAGGATGGCCTGTGAAAGAAATTAAAGAAAGCATGGAAATGACAGAAGAAATATATAATATGAAACCAGTTGATAACGGAATAGATGGAGTTTTAGGACCTAATCAAAGTTCCGGATGTTTATCTGTTATTGCATTAGTTATTCTAAATACGATTTTGCTAGCTTTTTCTACATTGTAAACAATTCTAAAATAATTAAACTAATTGGTATTTGTAAAGAAAATTTTCGTCGTGTTGTTTATCTTACAAATATAGAAACTGAAAACTATATTTTAGATAGAATATAGAAATAATATAATAATTTAAAAGGTTGTACCCGACACGAATTAAGGGATTAGTAAATGAAAAAGATATTATTTGGAATTATTGTTGGCTTTGTGATTCTTGGAATTGGATTTGTAATAGGATACACATATAGTTCTAAGCATTACAAAACTAAACTTTTAGAAGTTCGGACAGCATGGTATCAAGCTGCAATGGATGAAGAAGAACGTTGTGCTGAAACGTATGCTAAATATTATTATAGCGATACTACCAACCTAACGTATGCTTCTTTTATGGCAGTCGGTGAACTTGTTGGAACTAGTTATACTATAGAATCAATGAATAAGGTACTTATTGCACTTGGAGAAAATCCATTATTCTTATGTGATCTTTCTATAATTTCTACTCGTATCGAAGATATTGCAAAAAGAATGATAGAAGAGGGTAAAATTACAAATTATGAATCAGACATTAAAAAATTATGAATTAAACATTAAAAGTACAGAATATGAAAGATTTTAGTAAATATACCGGGTTGTTTAAAATGTGTGTAGGTTGTTCAAAAAAAGAAAAGAGAGACAATCTAAAAGAATATGAATATTTTTGTACAAATAGAGGTACAGTTATTTCAGCGACTACAGATGCAATGGAATGCGATGAATATGATGGTTATTATCTAAATAATTTGACTAAATATGATCTTAAGGATAGTACAAAATAATGACTTTTAAATTTAAAATAATAAGATAATATGAACAAGAAAAACATTTTTATTCTATTAATCTCGGCTATTTGTATTTGTTCGTGCGATAGTAGTGAGATAAAAAGTACTGATAAGGATGAGCAAAGTTTATTTATCCCAATGGAGGATTGTAATGAAAATATCCAAAATGTATTTTTTGGTGTACAATTTGGTGCTTCAAAAGAGAAATTGATTGAAACTTTTGCTGAACACAATTTTTATACAGAACCGGGTGATGAATTATTTTATAAGGTAATAAATGGAAATATATATTCTTTTCAGTTTGAAAATATGGAGTGGATGTCTATTAGAGTTGGGATTGATAATAATAGGTTTAATATGATTGAATTTATAAATTTCAGTGATACTAAAGAAGGGGCAATTAAAAAATTTAATCATGTTTTATCTAATGTTTCTTCAAAATACGACATGCATGATTTTGAAGATAATAATCCTAATATATATATAAGAAATATTGGAGTTGGTAAAAATAATTGTTGGGTAACTGTATATTGTGAGCATTTGGGGAATGAAATGTATATTGTGTGTTTAGGATATGGGGAAAATTAATCTTTTAATCCAACAATTTAATAATAAGATAAAATGGAAAAAGTAGTACTATTAATTATCGCAGTCGGTCTGGCTTATGGAGTCGGATGTTTAGGACGTACTAGAAAAATCGGTTTTGGACCAGCATTTGTCATTTCTTTGTTCAATGTTTTTATTGGACTTGTAGCAGTGCTTTGTTCAAAAAAAATAAAAAATAATGAATTTAAAAATATGGAGGAATAAATTATGAGAATTGTAGGTTGGATATGTTCCGTTATAGGTGGATTAAGTTTTATTGGTGCACTATCTGCTGGCCATAGTGTTTTTGGTCCGTTATTCTGGTTAGCTCTTGGAATAGTTTTACTATATTTTTCAAATGAAAAAGAACAAAAAAGATCTTCTGAAAATAAGGTAAAAACAAAATCCACAGAAGAAACATCAAAAGATATTCCCCAAAAAACAGAATTACCCAATGAGGGAGATGTGAATAAAGCCCAGATTTATGGAGAAATGGCTAGTGGTATTTATGCTGATTTATCTACAGATCAAAGATGGGCAATATTGATTTCTCAATTTTGTTTCTTTGAATTTGCAAAAGGAACACCATCTGAAAAACAAGCCGAAGAAATGTGTATTTTTATGGCAAATGCACTTAATTTACCTCCAAGTGAGATGACTATTTATTCGAGAAAATTTTCTGATATGGGATTAATGATGAGTGTGTTAGGAACAATAACTAATCGTACAGTACTTGATTCTGTTTTATATAATAGTTATGGTATTTGTATGCTTTCCGGTAAGCCAATATCGATGGCAGTATTATATAAAATGTATGGGCAGCTTGGATATAGTGAGCAAGATGTTGATAATGTAGTAAAAAAGATAGAAGCATTGGGTAGTATGATGAGGAGTTTATAAAATGTTAATGCCAAAAAGAAGCAGAACAATATATGTGGGCACAACTTGAAAAGAAGTTTAACGATGAACATCTATATGTATGGATGATAAAGAAAGACAATGATACTTTCAGAAATATTGCATTTAGAATAAAAGTAATCTTTGATACAGTTGTTGCAAAATCCTTGAAAAACAAAACAATATAAATAATGAGACTATTTAATAGAAAAAGAAATCCGTTGCCTCCATATGACACTTTGGTGGCAGAACAAAGATACGCATTGTATTTCCAACTTGAGTATCTCACTATAAAAGGTGTTCCGATGCACGAGTTGTCATGGGCATTTTCATATTTGGAAAAGGCTGCCATCTACTTTGGTATGACAAAGAAGCAGATAGATGATTTTAGACCATTTTACAATACTTACGATAAAATTGTACCATATATCAAGCAGATAAAGAATAGACAGATACTTGAATATATGATTAACAATTGTTATAATATCTTTGTCTTGATGGGTGGAGGAGAGGAATATAAGAGATTAGGAGAACAAGCTTATAAACTATATGAAGAATTAGGATTCTCCTATGACGAGGTTAGGAGGATTACCAACAAATATATGTATCGAACAGACATATAATAATTATCAATAATACTTACTAATAACAGAAAGAATATGAACATTGATGAAATCGCCGAAGAAATTGTATTCTCATTTTGGGACGAAAAACATCTAGAAGAATATAGTGGTTCCAATAGAGATTCTTTGTTGCAAAGAATACAAGAGACTAAGAAACAAGCGATAAAAAACATGCTCTATCAGATGCACTATGAAGAAAGTATGTTTTCTGTGGTCGAACGTCCATACATTGTGGCCAAGAGTTTATACTTCATGCTTACGGAGGAGTCTCTTTCTGATGAAGAAAAAGCATCTGCTATTAAATTATGCTATTTTTGTTTACTGAAGAACTATCTCAAATATAAAGATATGATGCCTATCGACTTGGAATATGGGGATTTGGTATCTGGATGTAAACTCGCATTAGTTCTGATTTCAATGCAAACACAATATCTAATGTATTCTATAATTATGGGACAAGCAAATTATATTAATCCGCAAGCTCAAATAAAGAATCAAATTCTTTTGTTTGGAGGAATAATTAAAGACGCAGAAACTTTTGTAACTACTGATTATATTTGGCCTATGGAAGACCTCATCAAAGATTATTTTCTGGATATATACAAGGAGTTGGATAGTCATCTTAATTTGCCGATAAAATCGAATCTTTTGATGCATAAAGAGAAATATACGCCTATTATTAAGAATATAACAACAAGTATTAGTGGCAACCTAAAGGAGTCGTCCGATTGGATGGATTTTTGAAGTTCCTACAATAATGAAATATTTCATTGCAAATTAACGAAATATTCATCGTAAGGTAACTACTCGAGATTGAAAACGCTCAGTGTAATGTTACAATATCCCAAAATGAATTTTTAACACACGTGTTCTGGGTTGCGAGAGCGTATTTTGGATTTGAAACATAGTTTTTTATGATTACAATGAAGTGTTTGAAAATTGAAACATCAACAGAGTGGTATCTAGGCCTTTCGGATTGAAATATTAACCCAAATTGGTCGTTAAGATTTTTGTAAGATTGAGACTGTAGAACATCTATGTATTAATTAATGCTTTGAATATGATATTTTCTAATGATCATTTGGGATAAATCACTCATCGTGTATATGCTATAAATAAATTTAAATTTTGAGCGAAATAGTAAAGGTGGGTTCTCTATTTTGCTTGAAAGTGATAAGAAAATAAATTTTTCAGAACCTACCATTTAATAATAAAAAGATAAGATATGTTACCTGCTAAATGCGAATTGTTGAAATGCCCATATTGTGGCAAAGAAAAAGAAGTGTTATCCTTAGCTTCGGGTAATACTTTTAGAAGTAAATATTGGTCAGATACGAAAGTGTTCCATCCTAT
Source organism: Bacteroidales bacterium (assembly GCA_017555745.1). Classification (GTDB taxonomy): domain Bacteria; phylum Bacteroidota; class Bacteroidia; order Bacteroidales; family P3; genus HGM05376. The sequence goes on along the minus strand of JAFZFU010000043.1, from coordinate 922 downwards.
GTTGCCTACTGTATCGCCCATACAGAAATGCCCTTCGTGTGGTAAATACTATTTTAAAGCAGATGTTGAATCTCGACAGGGTGATAATTATAGTTTCGATGAGGGAGACTTGACTTACGAGGAACTTAAAGAAGCTGCACTGCAGTTTGAGGGTAATATTAGCAATGATAATAGAAGAACACTGCTCTTTTACTTAATGTGGGCATATAACGACAAATATAATAGGGAAGATATGGATATAGTAGAGCCTTCAGATGAAGAACGTAGTTATATAGAAGCTGTAATTAAGGAACTTATGGAAGGGTATGAATTGACGGATATGTTTATTGCTGAGCTGTATAGGGAAAGGGGAATGTTTGAAGAAGCCCTTGCGATACTGGAAACATGCAACTATACTGAAGATTATATGATTGAGATAGTTGAAAAGATGAAGGTGTATGCGAAAAATAAAAGTAGGATAGCATTTCTACGTTAGTTTTTCTAATATTATGTTGCTGTGTCGTGATGGATTGTTGCTTTTTAGATCTTTCATGCTATTGTGATACCTATACCACAATAACATGAAAGATATTATTGGTAGATAATTTTTGAATAATTGAGCACTATGAAATATACAATGGAGAAGCACGATTGGATGTTCATATTGTTGACGCTAAAAGATATCAATTTGAGAAAGGAAAAGGTGTAGCTATTAAAACCTATTAAACGGGTGTTTTTTAATTCATATCGATTATAATAACCAATTTAATTTTAGTTTAGTAACAAATAATAGTAATATGAATACAATTTTAGAAGATTTCTGCAAAGCATGGCAAACATTAGATGCCAATTTAATCACACAACATTTAGATGATGATTTTAGATATGATTCACAGTGGGTATTTGCATCTTTAGATTGCAATGGATATAAAGATTACATCAA
>JAFZFU010000042.1 GCA_017555745.1 Bacteroidales bacterium | reverse complement strand
TCCCGGATATTGTTCTTCTACACTGTCGTCGTCGGTAATATTTGTCCTTATGTATATTTTGTTGTCTTGCGACAATATCAATGTAAATGGTAGTCCTACTGCCGACTCTATACTTGCATAGTCTTGAGGAAATAAGTATCGAACTATATTGTCTATTCTAAAGAATCCATTGTCGCTATAGCCTTCGGGCAATGACGATAGGTAGTACGACTTGCCACTATAGCCCAATTGTGATAAATATTGTTCGGCCGGAGTGCTAAAGTTCGTGTCCTGCGATACAATATAAAACTTTACTTGGTTCGAGCAGCTGTCTATAGCTTCCTTGAAATAGGTTGAAAACATCTCTTTACAGCTATGGCACGTTTGCGAGTAAAATATCAATGCTTTTACATTTGTGGTATCTGTTTCGAGCATTGTTTTTAACTCTTCCACCGTTAATTCTTCTACCATTTTCGATTCCTGACGGCAACAGAACATCGACAAAAACGACAAAACCAATATAGTGATTATCCGATTCATATCACTCTTTTATTATTATCGCACCACCACTTTATATCCTTTACCATTTATATGCACCACGTATACTCCTGCCGTGGGTAATGAGTAGTGGCGTAGGCTTTGGCCCGTGGCCGACTCGCTTGCATGGCAGCGACCCATAACATCGTATATAGCCACCGCATACTCCTCGGCATTATGCACCTCTATGGCATGGTGCTGTGCCACCACTTGCACCGCACTTTGAGGGTCTATTTCTTCTACACCGCCACAGTCCTCTTCGTAGTTATAGCTACTCCAATTGGGGTCCGACATATATGCCGAAGTGGCTCCGCATGGGATTATTATCCTATTGCAGCTATTTACAGGTTTCTTCGAATATGGCGGAGTAGGGTTTACCAATGTAAGCTTCAGTATATCGCCAAAATTGCTTTGCCCTATTGTGTCCACCATACCGGTAAATTCTACAGTAATCACATCTGTAAACAAAAAGGCAGCGTCTTCTATAACTCGCAACGATGGTGGAAATACAATGTTTTTTGCAAAACTACCGCAGTCACTGAATGCATATTCCTCTATTCTCTCAACAGATGCTCCGCCACTATACGAATTTAGATTAGTGCAATACATAAATGCTTCCGCCGGTATTACCTTAACGGAGTCAGACATTACAACAGATGTTATTCCGGCAGCAGTAAACGCTCCCATACCTATTGTTTTTACAGAATTTGGTATTACTATTTCACAATTTAATTTACCACAACTCAAAAAAGCATATTCTCCAATCTCTTGCAAATATGGTGGCAATACTATACCTCGTAAATTAGATTCCGCAAATGCCCCATCCAATATTTTTACCAGACTTTTCGACAATATTATATACTTCATTCTTTTCAATCCACTTAAGGCACAATAATCTACAACTTTCACATCTTCTAATACTCGTATAGTATCATTAGAAAAAGGCACAGACTTTAAGGTGTCAAGACCTATGCTATAAAGTATATTGTCAATAATCGTATAATTTATATTTGATGTGTCTATAGTAAAATTTGTAAGATTATTACATAATCTAAAGGCACCTCCGCCTATATTTGTAACTGACGCAGGTATATGAAGATTACGTAAATTATTGCATTCCGAAAAGGCACATCTCTCAATGATATTAACCGTATTAGGTATTATTATGCTTTCAAAATTTGATTCCTCAAATGCAAATGTTGCTATACATCTTACCCCAGTAGGTATGGTAAATACTCCACTTCTTATAGGACATGACAAAAGTTTGGTTGTATCTTTGGAATACAATACTCCATCCATTGACATATAATACATGCTTGCTGTATCTACTGTTATAGTTTGTAAATTGGGCATATCCACAAAGACTCTCTCTCCTATACTTTCAGTAGACGCAGGTATGGTTATATTGGCAACTCCCATAGCTCCCCAAAAAGCACAATCATTTATGGTCTTTAATGAATCGGGTAATATAAAATTAATTGGAAGACGTGCTGCCGAAAAACAATATTCTTTCATAATTTGTATATCGGCAGGTAACACCAACGAATTAAAGGATGCCCTATTAAAAGCTTCAGCTCCTAATGCAGTTACTTTATAATACATTCCATTATATTCCACCGAATCGGGCACTACTATATCGCCGCTATAATATCCACAAACTATTTGTATAGGTGCAACTTCCACTGTTCGCTCAAGTGCCGACGTTACTCTATAATATAGATTGCCAACCGAAAATATGGTTTCTTCGCGTGCATACAATTGTATACTAAGTACAATAAACAATAAAAATGTAATACGTTTCATAGTATTTTCTCCTATTTATTATGTTATTTATTTTTATATATACCTTGTTCTTTTGTTTCTACTTTACCACCACTTTATATCCTTTACCGTTTATATGCACCACGTATACCCCTGCTGTGGGCAATGGATAGTGGCGTAGGCTTTGACCGGTGGCAGGCTCGGCGACATGGCAACGACCCATTACATCGTATATAGCCACCGCATACTCCTCGGCATTATGCACCTCTATGGCATGGTGCTGTGCCACCACTTGCACCGTACTTTGAGGGTCTATTTCTTCTACACCGCCACAGTCCTCTTCGTAGTTATAGCTACTCCAATTAGGGTCTGACATATATGCCGAAGTGGCTCCGCAAGGGATTATTATCTTATTGCAACTACTTGCTATCTTCCCTTTCAAATATGGAGGTTCCGGATTTTGCAAAGTAAGTTTTAGCAGCCTTTCGAACGAGTTACTTCCTATAGTATCCACCATTCCTGTGAACTCTATTTCGGTTAAAGCAGTAGCAAAAAATGCAAAAGATTCTATAACCTTAAGTGTATTTGGAAAAATAATTTTTCCTGAAAGACTCGAACAGTATGTAAATGCATATTCCTCTATTCTCTCAACAGATGCTCCGCCTGAATAAGACTCTAAATCAAAACAATATGTAAATGCATTATATGGAATAATTTTTACAGAATCAGACATCTTAACTACAGTTAAACCACTTCCATAAAAACACTCATTACCCAAATAATTCACTGAATTTGGGATATTTACTTTTTTTAATAATCTAGTTTCCCAAAAAGCACTTTCGCCGATGCTTTTTAATGTTTGAGGCAAATAAATAGTCCTTATATTACTTGATTGGAAAGCTCCATATTGTAATTCTTCAACTCCTTCGGGCAATACAACTACTTTTAAATTCGCGGTAGCAGCAAACGCATCTACTCCTATTATTTTTACACCATTAACAACACAAACACTATCACTCGCTAAATGATGAGAATGAAGAGTATCCATATTTATACTATAAAGTACATTATCAACTATCTTGTAATTAGAATTTAGTGTGTCTATAGAAAAATCTCTAAGATTTTTACATCCCCTAAATACTCCACCTCGTATACATGCTACAGACGCAGGAATATGTATTTTTGTCAAATTCACACACACCGAAAAAGATGCTTCTTCTAATATGGCAACAGTGTTCGGAATAACAATTTCATTTATTTTACAATTCTCAAACGCACAGGTTCCGATAATTCTTGTATCGGTAGGTATAATATACCTCCCCGTTATTGCCGGCGGAAAAGATATAAGTTTTGTTTTTTCTTTGTTATATAAGACACCATCCAACGATGTGTAATACTGATTTAATGTATCCACATAAATATTTTGCAAATTAAGCATAGTCCCAAATGCTTTAAGTCCTATATTTTCTACTTTTCTTGGAACAAAAATATTCGTTACTCCACCAACTCCTAAAAATGCACACTCTCCTATAGAACGTAATGAATCCGGCAACAATAAATCTTGTCGTATTTCAGCTCTACTGAAAGAATTATTAGATAATGACTTAATAGATTTTGGCAATACAATAGAATTTAATATCGCATTATAAAATACATATTCGCCAATCGACGTTACATTATACACAACACCTTCATATTCTACAGTATCAGGCACCACAATATCGCCCGTATAATATACACACCCTTCAGGATCAGGAACTAATTCAACTTCTTGTCCGGGAACTATAATCCGATAGTAAAAATTGCCAACCGAAAAGTCGGGACGTTCCAATACTATCTGTCCTTGCAACTGTAAATTAAACAACAATAACAACAAACTGACCTTTATCTTCATTTTATTAACCTCCTATTATTATAGTATCAAGGTAAAGGATATTAAAAATCCTTTACCTTGAATGTTTTTATTTAGATATTTCTATGACATAATTATCTTCTTCTAAATAAATTGGATATTTTCCTGCAGGAATATATTTTTCTTCTATCACATCTAATAATTTAGGATCCTTTATAAAACAATCTTTTTCAAATTCTATGAATCCCTTCTCTAAACAGTTTGAAAACATTTTTTCAGTTTCAGAAGAAATCTTTTTTACATTGAAATGCAGCGTTATTATAGTAGCACCATCTGTAATAAAAGTAACTAATTCTGTTCCAAAATCATATGGAACTATACCCATTGCACATAATTTACCCTGCGGATTATGATGTTCTATACATTTCCATATAATTTCGTCTTCACCATCTTCATTCTTTATAATATATTTAAACCACCATAGTTTTAGAAACGAAGACTCTACATGTGTATAGCTTATTTTAGGTTGCACATTCGTTGTTAAACCATTGTCATTATTGTCCTTTTCGCATGATGCGAAAAAGGCAATTCCTGCGGCAAGCATTGCTATGCCTGCCATTGTCATGAATGTTTTTTTCATTTTATGTTCATTTTAAAATTAATATTAAACTATCCCCAATAGTTTGATGTTATTTTATTTATCTTTTTGAGCAATAAAGATTATTGCTCTGCGTTATGCAAAAATATTGTGCATAACACAATGGTGCATGGGGAAGCAAGGGCGGAATACTGTTACTTCAAATTTTTGGATTCCGTTCCTTGCCTTGCACTTTTTTTATATTATCTTCCTTATCTCATAGGCAAAATCCTCCTATATTTATGGGTTTATTTCTCATTGATTTTACTGCACAAGTTTTACATATTATCCGTATCTCTTTCGGTCGAAATGCCGGTTGTGGTAGTTCTGGTCTCTTTTGGAATAACCCTACCAGTATATGTTCCGGTTTCTTCGTTGAAAAAGCATTCCACATCATAAGTCTTAGCGGTCATTTCAGATATCCATTCAAATAGTTCTTCTTCATTAGATGTTTCAAATTCCAATTGCTCACTTTCTTCAGGAGCATAACTTGGTTTATTATCGTTACCTTCTACAACAATGACATATCCTTTAGTAGTCAATCTTATAAGATAACGGATATACGCATCTCGTTCTTCTTGCGAAGCAAACTTTTTATAATACTCCTTTCCATCAACTTTATAAAATAGAAAAGTGTTTTCTTGAGCCAAAGACTTTTGGCTCAACTCTTGAGATGATATCATCTCACTGTCTTTTTGGCACGATGTTGCCATACCTACAAGCAGCAATGATAATGCCGCTACTGTTAATGTGTTTTTTTGCATATTTCTTTATTGTGTTTTATTTATATTAGGCAACTTCTAAAAATTCCACGTTTTAGTAAGATAGAAGAAATCTTCTTTAAACTTTTGTGTGGTTTACGTTTTTCACCGAAATCTTTCTATTTCTTTTTCAATCGTATAGCCCGCTATGCTCAATCAAAAGAAAGT
>JAFZFU010000041.1 GCA_017555745.1 Bacteroidales bacterium | reverse complement strand
TGCTGTTTTCCAGAACCTTTAAGAAGATGGACAAGGAGCCGCTGATGAAGATAGGTATACCACGCGGACTGATAATGTATGAGCACTATCCGTTTTGGTTCACACTGCTGTCGGAATGTAACATAAAGCCTGTACTATCGCGAACGTCGACCAATAGTCTTTACGAGAAAGGTATACGTTCGATTATGGCCGACAATATTTGTTTTCCGGCCAAGCTGATGCACGGCCATGTGATGGACCTTGTGGAAAAGGGGGTAGACAGAATACTATATCCCTACACGGTGTTTGACAAACAGGAAAGTAAAAAGGCAAGAAACAGCTATATATGCCCTGTTGTAACCGGCTACTCCGATGTGCTTAAAAGTTCCATCGATACCGAATTTCATTATAATATACCGTTGGACTCGCCTACTGTGGCGTTTAACGACGAGAACCTTTTGGCAAAGTCGTGTGTAAAATACCTTATGTCGCTTGGTGTGGATAAAAAGGTGGCCACACGTGCTTTTGCCAAAGCCTTGGAAGAACAAAACCGCTATGTGGTTACGGTGGCCGAAGAAAACCGACACATAGTGGAGCAGGCCAAGAAAAACAATCGTATGGTAATATTGCTTTGTGGTCGTCCGTATCATATAGATCCTCTTATACAACATAAGATAGCCAATACGATATCGGATATGGGTATAGATGTCATTACCGAAAATGTGGCATTGTTTTCGAACGAAGAGGTGTTTAATGAGGTCAACGCCATATCGCAATGGGCTTACCCAAACCGTGTGATGCGTGCCGCACACTATGTGGCTACCACTACCGAGAACATACATTTTGTGCAGCTGACATCGTTTGGTTGCGGTCCCGACGCTTTTATTATCGACGAGGTGAACGAGATACTGAAACGTAGAGGTAAAAGCGTTACACTGCTCAAGATTGACGATGTAAACAATATAGGCTCGTTGCGGTTGAGGGTGCGTTCGCTGGTGGAGAGTCTGAAATACAGCAAGCCTCAAACCATATCGTTGCCCATCGAGCGTACACCGGTGTTTACCGAACAGGAGAAACATCGTACCATATTGGCACCGTATTTTGCCGAAGGCTATTCGGAATTTCTGCCTTCGCTATTCGACCTTATGGGTTATAAGCTGGAAAATCTGCCTATGGGCGATAACGAAGCTGCCGAACTGGGGCTGAAGTATGCCAACAACGAGGTGTGCTATCCTGCCACCATAGTGGTGGGTAGTGTAATAAAAGCCTTGCAAAGTGGAAAATATAATCTCGATGAGGTGGCTATAGGTATTACCCAAACGGGAGGACAGTGTAGGGCTTCGAACTATATTGCCCTTATCAAAGATGCCCTTATAGCGGCAGGATTTAAGAATGTTCCTGTAATATCGGTGGCTTTTGGTAGCACTATGATGAACGAGCAGCCGGGATTTAACTTGCAGTACAAAGGAAATATACTTATTGCTTTTTATGGTCTGTTGTATGCCGACTGCCTAACTAAGCTATACTACGCCTCGGTGGTACGCGAAAAGCAAAAAGGCAAAGCCAAAGAACTACGCTACAAATATATCGAAGCAGCATTTCCATACGTGGCACGTCGCGACTACAAAGGCTTGCTCAAACTATTTGACCAAGCCATAGACGAATTTAGTGACAATATTGAACATCGAAATGATTTGCCCGTTATAGGTGTGGTAGGCGAGATATATGTTAAATACAATTCGTTTAGCCACAAGAATGTTTTGGAATGGCTGGCAGAGCAGGGGGTAGAGGTGTTGGCACCATCAATGTACAACTTCTTTGTAAATAGCTTTGTAAACCGCCATATCAATAAAAAGTTAAACATCAAAGATATAGGCAAGATGCCGCTCTTTGTGTCTGATGCATTGTATAAGCTGGTATATGCGGTGGTACAAAAGTTTGATAAGGTGGGTGGTCGTTTTCCGTACTATCGTCCTTTTGCCGATATATTCCACGATGCCAAGTTGGCTTCGAGAGTTGTCAATATGTCGGCCAACTTTGGCGAAGGGTGGCTTATACCTGCCGAGTTGGCAAGCTTTGCCGAGAGTGGTGTGTACAACGCCATAAGTTTGCAGCCTTTCGGATGTATAGCCAACCACGTAATATCCAAAGGTATCGAAAAGAAATTTAAGAACGTGTATCCGCAGATGAATTTGTTGTTTTTGGATTTCGACTCCAGCACTTCCGAAGCCAACGTGTTCAACCGCCTACATTTTATGGTAGAGAATGCACGACAAACCAATAAACACTTAATATTGCAATGGAAGAACAACGTATAGATAAATGGCTGTGGTGTGTACGCCTATTCAAAACCCGCTCGATGGCTACCGAAGCCTGCCGTGCCGGAAAGGTGAAGATGAACGGTGTGCCGGTAAAACCGTCGCACGATGCCAAGCCCGGACAAATATATGATATATCGATAAATCAGCTGCACAAGACTGTGGAAGTAAAAGGTTTTCCAAATAGCCGTGTGTCTGCCAAACTGGTGCCCGACTATCTTGTGGATCTTACGCCCGAGGAGGAATACGAACGTATACAGATGGTGCGACAATATGGTTTCGAGAAACGCGACCGTGGTGCCGGACGTCCTACCAAACGCGAGCGTAGAGATATAGAAGAGTTTAAATATAAATAGCCAAATATGAAGACTGTAGCCGAGATAATAGAACAAAATGCTTTTTCGCATTCCGACCTTGTGACACTCCTTGCCGCCGAGGGTGACGACTTAAAACTGATATACGACAAAGCTGCCGAGGTAAAAGCAAAGTATATCGGTAATAAGGTGTATTTGCGTGGCTTGGTGGAGTATTCCAACAAATGTCGCAAAAACTGCTACTATTGTGGCATACGTTTGGGTAATGCCAAGGTGAATCGCTACACCATTGACGATGACGAGGTGGTGCAGGCTGCCAAATATATAAAGCAGCTGGGATATGGCTCTATGGTGTTGCAGTCGGGAGAGTTGATGACACCGACTTTTGTGGATGCTATAGAACGTTTGCTGTTGCGCATACACGAGGCTACAGACCATACATTGGGAATAACCCTGTCGATGGGTGAACAAAGCGAAGATACTTATCGCCGATGGTTCGACGCCGGTGCCAAACGTTACCTATTGCGTATCGAGAGTTCTACTAAGGAACTTTATTACAAGCTCCATCCCGACGATAATACCCATAGCTACGATATACGATTGGAGGCTTTGCTCACCTTGCGCAAGGTAGGCTATCAGGTGGGTAGCGGGGTAATGATAGGTTTGCCGTTCCAAACTCTCGACCATCTTGCCGATGACTTACTTTTCCTACAATCTCTTGATGTGGATATGGTAGGCATGGGGCCTTATATAGAGCATAGCGACACACCGTTGTATCAATACCGATACCTATTGCCAAGCGTAGAACACCGTTTGGAGTTGAGTCTTAAGATGGTGGCCATATTGCGTATAATGATGAAAGATATAAACATAGCAGCCACCACGGCCTTGCAGACGCTCAGAGCCGACGCGCGTGAACAGGCTGTAGTGGTGGGTGCCAATATAATAATGCCCAATGTTACTCCGCAGAGTTTCAGGAAACAATATTTTTTATACCAGAATAAGACGGTGGTTAAAGACGATGCCTTTGCGTATCACGAGCAGTTGGAGCAAGCCATCAAAGCCATAGGTTGCGAGATAGGCTATAATGCTCACGGCGATTCCAAACACTTCGAAAGAACTCCGCTGATGTCTTTGTGGGGCTATAACTATTAGCTACGCTGACGAAAGACTAAAAACAAAGGGCGAAATGGAATTGAGAGCGTCGTAGACTATGAGACCACGAGATAGTAGGTCCACAAGTTGCTGCTGCCTTACTGGTTGTCTTGTAGACTAGTTATCCGGCGTAGCCAAAATCCGTGATTCCGTAATTCCATAGATCCGGCTCGTAGTCTTGTAGTCTCCTTAAACCAAACCCTGTCATAATTCCGTATTGTTTTTGTTTGTCTATTTGTAAAAAAATAACTATCTTTGCATATTGCAACAGACTAATTAATTTATTTTATAAATCATTAATACATACACAAATGAAGAAGTTTATAGGTATATTGGCGGTGTCGTTTTTATTTGTATCGTGCGATATATGGTCGCAAATAGAGCAAACTGCCGCTTTGCAAAATTGTAAATTCAGTTTAAAGAATGTACAAGATGTTTCTATTGCAGGTGTGAAACTAAAGAATTTTAAAAACCTTACAGCCTCGGATGTGGTAAAACTTACTGCAGCTATTGCCAATAAAAAAATTCCGTTGGATTTGAATGTTAATGTGGGCATACAAAACCCATCACAACAAATTGCCGCCATCAATGGTTTGGATTGGATATGTGCTATCGATGGTAAAGACTTTGTGTCGGGTGCTGTAAATAAAAAGTATACCATTCCGGCTAATTCCAATATAAGTATGCCGTTGGCTGTGAACACCGATATATATACGTTGTTCTCGTCGGGTAATTTGGATGCGTTGAAAAACTTTATATCTAGTTTTTCGGGAAGCGATGCTACTTCATCGCGTGTGGCCATCAAAGTGAAACCATCGGTATACATTGGCGAGCAAAAGGTGCAATTCCCTAACTTTATCACTTTGGAAAAGGTAATCTAGTTGAACGACGATTGATAGACAGCGGTCTTTGTTGCGCAATACTACAAGACCACAAGATCACAAGACTATAAATAGTTGGTTATTTAAGATAACTGCGAATTAGTACTCTTGTCGGCTTGTGGTCTTTTATATTACATATATGTGTATATGCTTTCAGTTCTTTCTGCAAAACTATGATTTGGCAAATGCTAAATTGTACTATAAAATTTGGACGTGCCATTTGTTTGATAGTGGCGCCCCAATATACTAATAGGTAGGTCGCATTTTTATATTGTTGGTTTCTATGCTGTGCGAGACAGTAAACAATGTTTGGGTATTTGCGTATCTTTGTGCTTTATCTTTCGTGTGCTCAGCCAAGTTTACAGACTGTAATTTTAAGTGTAATAAGGTTTAATACTCAATAGTACAGTTAGTTATGTAGATGAGCTGTAAAAGTTGTTGAAAACAAGGTGAAAAATAGTAAAAGATACCTTGTGTAGGGGTGAAAAATAGTGAGAAAAGGCTTAAATGGGGTGAAAAAGTTGTATTTTTAATCGGTTGATATATAGTCTTGTATGGATAAAAAGATAAAAAATATTCGAAAAGAGTTGTGTATTTCAAATAAAATGTGTACTTTTGCAAAACAAAATAGGAATAGAAATGGCAAAGAAAACTAAGGATGCAAGAGTGCAAGTAATATTGGAATGCACAGAACATAAAGCAAGTGGAATGCCCGGTATGTCGAGATATGTAACAACAAAGAACAAAAAGAATACTCCGGGTCGTATGGAGTTGAAGAAATATAACCCCATACTAAAGAAAGTAACAGTTCATAAAGAAATAAAATAGTAGATAGATATGGCAAAGAAAGCAGTTGCAACGTTAAGAATAGGTGAAGAGAAAAAGTTCGCAAAAGTTATAAAGACCGAACGTTCTCCCAAAACAGGGGCTTACGTGTTTAAAGAAGTGATAGTTCCTGATGATATGGTAAAGGATACTCTAACTAAAAAATAATTTTTTTCATACGCTTTTGTTTTTACCCCCATCCCCTGGGGGTATTTTTTTATGCATAAGTGTGGAGGTCCTAGGACTGCTGATAGCAATCGATGGAATGGCGGACTATGGATTTTAAGCGTTACTCTTTGCTGAGTATCACCTTCAATGTTTATGGTTCAAGTCTCTAGTCTTATGTGTTTTAGGGAATGGATATTGTGGTAAGAGATAGTTTATTGTAAAAATATTTGCGTATGTCGGAAAAAATGTGTAATTTCGCATCGTAATTTGTAACACCGAATATTATGGGATTTTTTTCATTCTTCACCAAGGAAAAGAAGGAAACATTAGACAAAGGCCTATCCAAGACAAAAGAAAATATCTTTACGAAGATATCGAAAACATTGGTAGGTAAGTCGAAAGTAGACGATGATGTATTGGACCAGTTGGAAGAGATACTTATCTCGGCCGATGTGGGTGTTAATACTACATTGAAGATAATATCACGCTTGCAAGAGCGAGTGCAACGCGACAAATATGTGGGCACTGACGAGCTTAATGGTATGCTTAAGGAAGAGATAGCCACATTGCTTACCGAGCATAATGTCGAAGAGCACGATGATTTTTCGTTTGCCACTCCACATAAGCCTTACGTTATCATGGTGGTTGGAGTAAATGGTGTGGGCAAGACTACTACCATAGGCAAGTTAGCATATCAGTTTAAGCAGGCCGGCAAGAGTGTTATGCTTGGCGCTTCGGATACTTTTAGAGCTGCGGCCGTAGATCAGCTTACTATATGGTCGGAAAGGGTAGGGGTGCCTATCGTATCGCAAGGTATGAACTCTGATCCTGCTTCGGTGGCCTATGATACAGTGAAATCGGCGGTGGCCAAAGATGTGGACGTAGTGCTTATCGATACAGCGGGCCGTTTGCATAATAAGATAGGTTTGATGAACGAGTTGTCGAAGATAAAGAAGGTGATGCAAAAGGTTATTCCCGATGCACCGCACGAAGTATTATTGGTATTAGATGCTTCGACCGGACAAAACGCCATAGAGCAGGCCAAACAGTTTACCGAGGCCACAGATGTCAACGCCCTTGCTCTTACCAAACTCGATGGTACAGCCAAAGGGGGGGTGATAATAGGTATTTCGGATCTGTTTAAAGTGCCTGTAAGATATATAGGACTTGGCGAAAAGATGACCGACTTACAGGTGTTCAACTCAAAGGCTTTTGTAGACAGCTTGTTTGAATAATACATAATATATAGGTTGATACTTTAACTTGATGAAGAAGATAAATATAGTAACTCTGGGATGTTCCAAAAATACCGTCGATTCGGAGAATGTGGCAGGACATTTGAAAGACGCCGGTTTTACCGTTCGCTTCGACGACGATAAAAACACCGCCGATATAGTGATAATAAACACTTGTGGCTTTATTGGTGATGCCAAAGAGGAGTCGATATCTGCCATATTGGAGTATGCCGAATTGAAACGTAGAAAGAAAAATCCCAAAAAGATAATAGTGTGCGGTTGTCTGTCGCAACGCTATGCCGACGACCTACGTGCCGAGATACCCGAAGTGGATGCTTTTTATGGTGTAAACGATTGGAGCAACTTGTTGAGTGATATAATAGAGGAGTATTCTGAAACAGAATTTACATCTCGTCGTCTGGTTAGCACTCCCAAACATTATGCCTATCTTAAGATAGGTGAAGGATGCAACCGCAGTTGCTCGTATTGTGCCATACCTCTTATACGAGGTAGGTTCGTGTCGCGTCCGATCGACGATCTTGTGCAAGAAGCTAAGCGTTTGGTGGCAGGAGGTGTTAAGGAATTGCTGGTGATAGCTCAAGATACTACCTATTATGGTATGGATATATATGGCAAACGTGCTTTGGCTGAGTTGTTGGAACGCTTGGCATTAGAGTCGGGTGCCAAGTGGATAAGACTTCACTATACTTTCCCATCGTCGTTTCCCGATGATGTGATAGAGGTAATGAAGAAATACGATTGTATATGTAACTATATTGATATACCATTGCAACATATAAGTGCCGATGTGTTAGCCTCGATGAAACGAGGAATTGATAAGCAGGGTACATTGGCACTTATGCAGATGTTTAGAGAAAAATTGCCCGATGTAGCCATACGCACAGCTCTTATAGTAGGCTATCCCAACGAAACGGAAGATGACTTTGAACAGTTGAAAGAGTTTGTACGCGATATGCGTTTCGACCGTTTGGGTGTGTTTTGCTATTCGGCCGAAGAGGGCACCCCGTCGTTCCCGTTGGGCGATACCGTATCGGATGAGGAAAAGCAACGCCGAATGGAAGATATAATGGGACTTCAAGAAACGATATCGATAGAGAAAAATAGCGAGAAGGTAGGTAAAGAGTATATGGTGCTTATAGATAGATTGGAAGGCGATTTTTGGGTAGGACGTACTGAGTACGACTCGCCGGAGATAGACAACGAAGTGCTTATAAGTGCCGAGGAAGACCTTAAAGTGGGGCAATTTTATAAGGTAAAAATAACTGAAGCCATGGAGTACGACCTAATGGCTGAATTGTGTTAAGTGGTGGATTTAATTTACCACAGATAGCTAACGCTCGAAATAGCAGTGTACGCATTGACTATTTCGGGCGTTGGTGGTTATATAAAGACTATTATTTGCAGAACGGTAAATTTTTAGAAGTTGACAAAACAATAATGTATGCTTTTATACGTTTTTGCAAAGATATATTAAATACTATACTATTATAAAGGCAATGAATTGTAGACGAATTATCATCGCGATACCTTTTTTGGTATCATTTTTCTGGCTTAGTGCACAAAAGCCCACTACCACTTTTACGGCAGCCAACTATATTGGCGAAGTGTCTGACTATTTGGAAAGTTATAAAGGTAGTACCAAAGAACAGCTGTCGGCCAACCAAAAGATGCTTAAACAATATACTCCTATATGGACGGAGTATAGCAAGGATAATAAAGAACTTGTGGTGGCTATATCCAACCAACTGATAAAATTGAAGGTGCGTCAGCAGCCTGATTTTTATAATTTTGTTCAAGCTCAAATCAACTTTAAGAATTCTACCCAGTCGGCACAAAGTTTCGATAACTGGATAAAGGCCATGGATTTGGTATTGAAGAAAAAACGCAAACTAAAGGAATTTAACGACTTTATTGCCTATACCGATATGTTGTTGAAGAATAATATCCTTTCAAACTCGCGTTCATCGCGATGGGAGTTTCAGGAAGGCACTCCTTATTCGTTCGAGATTATCAACGATCGTATAGCGGTGCAGTTTAAAACTCCGTTTGAGTTATATTATAATTCCGACAAAGATGGTGGCACGATATTTGGCACCAAAGGGGTATACTATGTTATGGATAACGAATGGAGAGGACAAGGCGGTAAGGTGGATTGGGGCCGTACCGGATTGTCGTCGGCTCAGGTGTGGGCTACCTTGAACACATACACTGCCGATACCAAGTTTCCTAAGTTTAGTGCTGATTCGGTACTATTTGTGAATAAGCAATATTTTAAAGAGCCGGTGGTGGGCCGACTAGAAGAGCAACTGATGAATCAGATGCCTCCCGAAAAGTACAATTTTCCGAAGTTCCGTTCGTATAAAAAAGACTTTGTGATACCGAATATCATGAAAGATGTGGATTACAAAGGAAGTTTTATGATGAATGGTTCTAAGTTTATTACCTCGGATAGTCAAAACCCTGCCACGTTGATATTCTATCGCGACCAAAAGCCTTTTGTAATAGCTTCAGCATATAAGTTTTTGCTTACCCCCGATAAGGCAGTAAGCGAAGTGGCTGATGTGAAGATATATATCGATGGTGATTCGATATTCAATTCGGGTGTGTCGTTGAGATATGTGTCGGGCGACAAAAAACTATCTATGATTAATGCCAGCAAACGCAACTATTATAGCCCATATACCAATACTTACCATAATTTGGATATGTACTGCGAAGACATTACTTGGGATATGGCAAACGATCAATTGACTATTTCGATGCTTCGCCAACAGGGTACTCAGTCGTATTCCTCGTTTGAATCGAGCGACTACTACTCGTTGAAAAAGTATTTAGAGATACAGGGAATCGACCAGATAAGTCCATTGCAACGTGTGTATAAGTATATGCGCGAGCGTCAAAGTACTGCTTTTTACTTAGATGAGTTTGCTCAGAGTGTACGTATGGATATAATGCAGGCTAAGTTGATGATACATAATTTGGCGAAAGCCGGCTTGCTTACCTTCAACGAAGGCGAAGGCCGTGTATATGTAAAAGATAAATTGCCTACATATAGTCGTGCATACGCCAAATCGCCAAAGATTGATTACGATGCATTGGTGCTCAACTCTGAAACAGCAAATACCGAGAATGCTATTATAGACCTTAAAACCAACGACCTTTCGATGAAGGGTGTGCGTAAGTTTGTGGTTAGTGATACTCACCAGGTGGCCATATTCCCTAAAGGTGGAAATATATTGGTTAAGAAAAATAGAAACATAATGTTCGATGGTATGATAAACGCAGGTCGTTTTGTGATGTATGTATCCAATGCCAACTTCGACTATGAGGCATTTAAACTTACGTTGCCACAAATTGACTCGATGATGTTTTACGTTAAGTCGTTTACCGATTTGCGTCCGGACGCGCCTTTGGAACTTGTGCGTACTCCGATACACAACCTCAAAGCCGAAATACTTGTGGATAAACCCAACAACAAATCAGGTTTGAAAAAGATAAAAGACTATCCGATATTCAATAGTTTGGAAAACAGTTATGCTTATTACGATAACAAGAACATACGTAACGGAGCCTACACTCGCGATAAATTCTACTATACGTTAAATCCGTTTACCATCAAAAATATGATGACATTCGAAACTGATAGTTTGGAATTTAATGGTGTGTTGGTGTCGGCAGGTATATTTCCCGATATCAAAGAGCCGTTGAAGGTACAACGCGACTATTCGTTAGGTTTTATAATACAAACCCCTCCGGCAGGGTTGCCTGCTTATGGCGGTAAGGGACAGTTTAAAAAGACTATAGATTTGAGTAACAAAGGTCTGCTTGGAGATGGTGACCTCGAATATTTGACTTCCGTTACACGTGCAAGCAAAAACAATATGGTGTTTATGCCTGACTCGATGTTGGCTCTTACCGACACTTTTTATATAGCCGAAAATGCCACCTATCCCGATGCCAAGATAGGTCGCTCGGATGTGAAATGGTTGCCATATAAGGACGAGATGTATGCTTCGTCTAGAAAGACACCATTCAGCATGTATAGAGGCGAAACACAGTTTAGAGGTCAGTTGTTGCTGAAACCTTCGGGACTTACAGGTAGTGGCAACGCCGTTATTAGAGAAGCCGAACTTTATGCCGACCTTTTCGAACTCAAGGCTCGAAACATAACATCGAATGTGTCGGAGTTTAAATTGAAATCAGACTTGTATAACAATATAGCTCTTTCGGCAAAAGATGTGAAGTCGAATGTGGATTTCGACAAGCAGATAGGAATATTTGTGTCGAACAAGAGTGTAGAATGTATATCGTTGGATATAGTACAATATGTGGCATGTGTTGACAAGTTTGTATGGGACATGAATAAGAAAGAAGTGGCCTTGCAAAACACCAAGAGTGCTACGGGACAGGGTATAGGCTCGTTGGCAGTGAATAAGCGTATAGGCAAAACCATGCCGGGTGCTACATATGTGTCGCAACATCCATCGCAAGACAGTTTGAAGTTCAACGCTGTAAGTGGATTGTATAAATACAATGCAGGTATATTGGCAGCCAAAGATGTATACCTTGTAGAGGTGGCCGATGCTGCTATAGCTCCTAAAGGCGACTCGCTGACAATATTCCCAAAAGCCAAGATGGATAAGCTGATGGGCGCTCAAATATTAGCCGATGTTACCGAAAAGTATCATCTATTCTATGATGCCGAGGTAGAGATAAGTGGTAGAAACAAATATGATGCTAAAGGTTATATCGACTATATTGACGAAGCAAACACCAAGCAAAAGATATACCTTTCGGATATAGCACCAGACGCAGAGGGGGTAACTATAGCTAACGGCACTATAGCTGACGCCGACAAGTTTATGTTAAGTCCTGCATTTGGTTATATGGGTAAGGTAACTATCGATGCTCGCGAAAAATTCTATATGTTCGACGGAGGTGTACAACTTGTGCATAAATGCAAAGGTAACGATGAAAAACTTGGATACATGAAGTTTAAAGATCGTGTAGACCCTAAGGCAATAGTGATTCCGGTGGCCGAAATACCTACCGACCTAAACGGAAAACGTATGACAGCTTCGATACTATTCAACAAAACCAACCTCGAACCGTATAGTGCTTTCCTTACTTTGGACCAAGCGGTAGACAACGACTTATTGAGTGCTTCAGGATATTTGTCGTACAACAAGGTACGTAAAGAATATCGTATAGGTAGCGAGGCTAAGGTAGAAAATCCTATTGAAGAATCCGGTCAGTATTTAGCTTTGAAAACAGAGTCGTGTGATGTGGTGGGACAAGGTGAGCTTAATTTCCACTTAAAACAAAACTTTGTAAAATTGTTTACATATGGTGATGTACATATAAACAATGCCAAGAGCGACGATACAGAGATAGATATGATATTGGGCTTTACTTTCCCTTTTATGGAACAAGCCCTTGCTATGATGGGACAGTATATAGCCGACGATTTGAGTTTGTCGCAAGAAGATCCGAACAACGAAAATCTGCGTCGTGCTCTTTGTCAGTACTATGGCAATGAAGAAGGTAATGCCTTGTACTCTGATTTTTCGGGTATGGGCGAGTTTGAAAAGATGCCCGATAAGTTGAACCATACTTTGTTGTTTGACAAGATAAATTGGAAATACTCTTCGGCAATAGGCTACTATAGCAATGGTAAGAGTGTGTTGGCGCAAGTGGGTAAGATACAGGTGCGTAGGGTGATAACCACACGTGCACAGTTGCAAAAACGCTCTACCGGTGTGGAATTGCGTATGTATATACAGGTGGATCGTGATCACTGGTACTACTTCAACTATAACTTCGATCGTCAGATAATGAAGGTATATAGCAGTCTTGGCGAATGGAACGATATGATACGTAATCTAGACGAAAAATCACGTATAGTGGAAGGTAAATCGGATATGGGTGTGTATCGCTACTCGTTGGCAACAAAAAACGAAGCCGAAAGCTTCTCGAGGTATATGATGAATATTACCGACCCCAATGCTTCGCCGGCAGATGACGAAGAAGAGTATGACGAAGAAGAAACAGAATAACAAATAATCTAGAGACGCGATTTTATTCGCGTCTCTATTTTTTTTCGCTATGCTCTATCAAAAGAAAGTAGAAATCATTCTAAGAAAAATCCGTAAATCCGCTACAAGGCAATTCTTAGAAGATGCTATATTTCGTAGATTACTCTTTCGCCTTTTGAAAAAAAATCGTATTTTTGCAAATGCTTTATCCAATCAAATAATATGGATATTCGATATAATACGTTTGAATACAAATTATTAATAGATATACAAATGAAAAAAGTAATTCTTAGTTTGGCGTCGTTTTTGATGCTGATGACGGGTTGCAAGGTAAAACAAGCAACCACCGCCGACGATATTATTGGCAAAACCGATGTAAATGTTACCGACGGACGTTTTACTCCCGAGGTGATGTGGGGTATGGGTAAGATGGGCGAAGCAGTTGTGTCGCCCGATGGCTTGAAGATTGCCTACACCGTTACATATTATAATGTAGAAAAAAATAAAGGCAATGCCGAACTATATGTGATGGATGCCGATGGTGCCAACGTTAAACAGATAACTACTTCGGCAAAAAGTGAGTTTAATCCAATATGGCTCAACGATGGTACTATAGCTTTTGCACGTGGTACCGAAAATGGTGCTCAGATATTTACTATAGCTATAGATGGTAAAAACGAAAAACAACTATCGAATATAGATGGTGGTATAGAAGGCTTTATGTTGTCGCCTGACCAAAGTAAGGTGGTATATGCTGCTACCATTGCCAAAGAAAAACCTGCCGATATTGAAAAACTATATGAAGGATTGTCGTCGGCTACAGGTCGCATCAACGAAGATTTGATGTATCGCCACTGGGACGAATGGGTAGATGCTATACCTCATATTTATCTTGCCGATTTCAACAATTCTAAGATAGAAAAAGGTATCGATATATTGGAAGGAGAGCCTTTCGAATGTCCTATGCGTCCATGGGGTGGTTTGGAACAAGTGGCTTTTTCGCCCGATGGTAAAACCATTGCATATACTTGTCGCAAAAAAGTGGGTAAGGAATATGCGCTATCGACTAACTCGGATATATACTTATACAACATAGCCGACAAAACTGTGCAAAACATCAGCCAAGGTATAATGGGCTACGACCAAAATCCTGTATTTTCGAACAATGGAAAATATATAGTATGGGAAAGCATGGAACATGATGGATATGAGTCGGACAAGCAACGTATAATGTTATATGACTTGGAAAGTGGTGAACGCAAAGATTTAACCGCTAACCTCGACCAAACTTGCTATAGCTACACTTGGAGTGACGATGATAGCAAGATATATTTTATAAGCCCATTTATGGGTACTCGTGAAATATTTGTATACAATTTCGCAGACCAAAGTTTTAAACAAGTTACGAAAGACTTGCACGATATCAATGCCTACGAAATAAAAGGCGACAAAATATATGCTCAAGAAGTGTCGATGTCACGTCCTGCCGAAATATTTGTTTACGACATCAACGGCGAAAAAGCACAAGGACAACAAATATCGGCTATCAATACTGATGTATTGAGCAAGGTAAATATGGGTAAGGTGGAAGAACGTTGGATAAAAACTACCAATGGCGAAGATATGCTTGTATGGGTGGTATATCCTTATAACTTTGATAGTACTAAAACATATCCGGCATTATTGTTCTGCCAAGGCGGACCACAAGATATGGTAAGTCAATTCTGGTCGACACGTTGGAATTTCCAAATAATGTCGGGAGCAGGCTACTTCGTTATAGCTCCTAATCGTCATGGTGTTCCCGGATTTGGTACAAAATGGAACGAACAAATAAGTGGCGACTATGGTGGACAAAACATGAAAGACTATATGCAGTCGTATGACATCATAGCCAAACAACATCCTAATATCGATGAAAATCGTGTAGGTGCTTGTGGGGCCAGCTATGGTGCTTTCTCGGTATATTGGTTAGCAGGTAATCATCAAAACCGTTTCAAAGCCTTCTTGGCTCACAATGGTATGTTCAATCTTGAACAACAATATTGCGAAACAGAAGAGATGTGGTTTGTAAACTGGGATTTGGGTGGACCATATTGGGATAAAAACAATCCTACAGCACAACGTAGCTATGCAAATTCGCCACACAAATTTATACAAAATTGGAATACTCCTATATGTGTGATTCATGGCGAATTGGATTATCGTATAGTAGCATCGCAAGGTATGGCTGCTTATAATGCTGCAGTATTGCGTGGCGTGCCCGCTCGTTACCTTTATTTCCCCGACGAAAACCACTGGGTGCTTCAACCTCAAAACAGCGTGTTGTGGCATCGCAACTTCATCGATTGGTTCGACAAATGGCTTAAAAAGTAACGATATCTACATTGACTTTTAGTCAAGATGTAAACAAAAAAGAGGATGATAATTTTGTCGTCCTCTTTTTTTTATCAATAAAAATAGTTATCTTTGCAAATTGAATGATGATGATGAATATATTATAATACAATAAATAACAGTGCAATATGAAACAGTATCTACAACTTTTGGATCATGTATTGACCAATGGAAATATCAAAAGCGACCGTACCGGCACTGGTACTTGCAGCGTGTTTGGCTATCAGATGCGATTTGATTTAAACGAGGGTTTTCCATTGCTAACTACCAAAAAATTGCATTTGCGTTCGATTATATACGAGTTGCTATGGTTTCTGAAAGGAGATACTAATATCAAATATTTGCATGATCATAAGGTAACTATATGGGATGAGTGGGCCGATGCTAATGGTGATCTTGGTCCGATATATGGTAAGCAATGGCGTAGTTGGGCTACTTCAGAAGGTGGATCCGTAGACCAAATAACAGGATTGGTAAACCAAATAAAAAACAATCCCGACTCGCGTAGACTGTTGGTATGTGCGTGGAATGTGGGT
Organism: Bacteroidales bacterium; assembly: GCA_017555745.1. Lineage (GTDB taxonomy): Bacteria > Bacteroidota > Bacteroidia > Bacteroidales > P3 > HGM05376. The sequence goes on along the minus strand of JAFZFU010000041.1, from coordinate 5,644 downwards.
GAGATAGACAAAATGGCTTTGCCTCCATGTCATATACTATTTCAATTTTATGTGGCAAATGGAAAGTTATCGTGTCAATTGTATCAACGTTCGGCCGATATATTTTTAGGAGTACCGTTTAATATAGCTTCGTATGCTTTGTTTACCATGATGATAGCACAAGTATGTGGTTTGCAGTATGGTGAGTTTATTCATACATTGGGTGATGCTCATATATATAATAACCACATAGAGCAAGTAAAATTGCAACTTACTCGAGAGCCTCGCAAATTGCCTATTATGAAACTAAATCCCGAAAAGAAAGATATTTTCAGTTTCGATTACGACGATTTCCAACTAGAAGGCTATAATCCTCATCCTCACATCAAAGGCGAAGTAGCTGTATAAACAACATTGTCGTCGGCATCAAATAATTCCGATATATCGGTGTCTTTCTCTAGCCATATAGTGTTGAGACCGGCAAACGATGCTCCTTCGGTATGCTTTTTACAATCGTCGATAAGTAATGTTTCGTTTGCTTTTAATTTCTCTTTCACTAATATAGTTTGGAATACAGCAGGCTCGGGTTTGCGAAGTCCAAGTTCGCACGAAAAGAATACCTTGCGAAATGTGTTGGAGAATAAGTCGTACCCCATGGTTTGTCCCACATAGTTGCGGAAATATTCGGCATTTATCACGTCGCTATTGCTAAGTAGGTATAAGTTGTATTTTTTTGACAGACGTTTTAATAGTGTAGCATGATGTTTTGGAGCTGCTACTATTAAGGTGTTCCATGCTTCTACTATTTGTACATCGGTTAGCGGTGTGTTCAACACTGTGCGAACCTTGTCGCAAAATTCATCGGGGGGTATCTGATTTTTTTCAAATTCTTTTGTGACACCGGCTTTATATAATGTTTTGTATGGGTTGTCGATGCCTTTGACACCAAATTGGAAAAACTTATTGTTCATCAAACCTAAATCGATGGTGATGATAGGTCCGCACAGGTCGAAGATAATATTTTTAATCATATTGATAGTTGATTATAGTTTTGTTACATCTATTTCGAACTTACATTCGGGTACCGAACAGTGTAAGGCACATTCGTCACAAACGGTAAGTTCGCCATGCAAACGTTTTTTTACCATATCCGACAAACGGTCAGCCAATGCCGTTATAGCTATCTTTTGTATCACCTCATCACAGAAGGCATACATCAAAAGCGTTTTTGCAGTGCGTTCGCTTATACCACGTGAGCGTATGTAAAATAATGCTGTTTCGTCGAGTTGGCCTATAGTGGAACCATGAGAACATTTTACATCGTCGTTGTATATTTCGAGGAAAGGCTTAGAGTCTACCATAGCCTTATCTGTAAGCAGTATATTTTTGTTTGATTGTGATGCATCGGTTTTTGTGGCATGTTCGCATACCAATACGTGTCCATTGAAAGTAGCATGGGCACTATCGTCGAGTATTCCTTTGAATAGTTCGCTACTGGTACAGTTTGGTAAAGCGTGTTCGACGTACACATAGTTATCTATGCGTTGTTCCTTATCCATTAAGTATAATCCATGCATTTGAGTGTCGCAATGCTCACCTAACATACGAACTTCGTTGTGATTTCGTATGTTACCACCATTTAGCGATATAGCGTTAGATAATAGCGACGCTCCCTGTTCCATACTTATGTAATTGTGATTCATCAGTCCCGAATTGTTGTTCATGTTTTGCATCTTGTAGTGTTCAACATGAGCGTCACGATCGATAAATATTTCGGTAACGTTATTTGAAAAACTACGATTTTGGTTGTAGGAGTCGTCGCAGTGTATAAATGTTATCCTACTATTTTTGCCCACATATATTAGGTTTCGTGTTTGCAAAAATAGAGGTGTTTGAGACTTTATTACGCCTAATATCTGGATTGGTTTTTCGATAAACACATTGTCCGGAACATATATGAAGAAACCATCGGTAAATAAAGCTGTATTGCTTGCCAAGAAACTATTTTCTTTTTTGGAACAAGTGCCAAAGTATTTTGATACCAATTCGGGATATGTTTTTAAGGCTTCTTTTAGACTACCCATTATTACACCTTGTTCGGTAACAATCATTTTGTCGTGTGCTGATACGTATCCGTTAAATAAGGTAAGGCGTGTAGTGTCGAGATTAGGAATATTACATGTAAATTCATATTCGTGTGTTTCGTCGCTTTCGGGTATATCGAGACTATCGTTTAAAAACGACGAAAAATCCACAAACCTCCATACTTCATCTTTACCAAATGTCATACCATGAGTATTGTAGTATTGGCATGCAGCAGTTTGCTTGTTGCCAATGGCTGGCAATGGTTGCAAGTTATGCATTGAGGTATTTATGTAGTTTAAAGTATTTTCCATAGCTGTAGTTTATTTTTGCTTGCTTTCCAACTCTTCTCTTATCCATTCGTAGCCTTTCGCTTCGAGTTCCAATGCCAATTCTTTTGTTCCCGATTTCACAATTTTTCCTTCATAAAGTACGTGTACAAAGTCTGGAACTATATAGTCAAGCAAGCGTTGGTAGTGGGTTATTACAACTATAGCGTTTTCACTGCTACGTAGTTTATTTACACCATTGGCTACTATACGCAAAGCGTCGATATCTAATCCTGAATCGGTTTCATCTAAAAACGACATGATGGGATCGAGCATAGCCATTTGGAATATCTCGTTTTTCTTTTTTTCGCCACCCGAAAACCCTTCGTTTACGCTGCGGTTGGCCAATTTAGTAGTCATTTCTACGACCTTTTTCTTTTCCTCCATCAGTTTCAAAAACTCGCTTGCTGAAAGAGGATCCAAACCACGATATTTGCGTTGCTCGTTAACCGCAGTACGCATGAAGTTGGATATGCTTACTCCGGGAATTTCTACCGGGTATTGAAACCCCAAAAATATACCTTCGGCAGCTCGCACATCGATGGGCATTTCTAATAGGTTTTTACCTTTAAAAATAACTTCGCCTTGGGTAACGGTAAATTTACTATTGCCCGCTATAACAGCAGCAAGTGTGCTTTTCCCATTGCCATTAGGACCCATTATAGAATGCACTTCGCCTTTATTTATTTCAAGATTTACTCCCTTTAATATCTCTTTATCGCCTATAGAGGCATGTAAATTACGTATCGATAGTAACGACATAGTATTATATATTTTATTATTTAATTACTTAACACTCTGTGTGATAAAAATGTTTTTGCAAAACTCTTTTTGTCTGCAAACTTTCTGCAAATATACGCTTTTTTATTGAATTATGAGTTGTTTTTTTAGTCAAAAAACTAAAGCTTATTTCCTAAAAAGATTTGCAAGTGATTTGTGTAATTTTTATAAGACGTTTAAAGGTGTATATTGTTGAGCCTTTAAATGACTACCGAATAGATTTTTTGCTAATCTAAATATGGAGGTAACAAATGTTATTTACTTATAGTTCGTAAGTCAAACGAAATGACGATTTGGATATGAAAATGAGAAAAACAATATAGAAAATCATCAATATATATGCATTTATAGGAAGTAAAGGAAAAGTGTATGAATGTGTTTTGATCCTGAAATTCAGATGGATATATACTGTGGTAAAAAAAACATGACCAAAAAGTGTCGTAATTGAAAAAAAAATAGTAATTTTGCAGTTTCAAATTAATATAATAAAATATATAAACAGATTATGGTAAAACAATACGAAACCGTTTTCATTATGACTCCCGTTTTGTCTGATGAGCAGATGAAGGAAACGGTAAAGAAGTATCACGACTTCTTAGAATCAAAAGGTGCTGAGATCATCTTTTCGAATAATTGGGGCATGAAAAAGTTGGCTTACCCCATCAAGAAAAAAACAACCGGATTCTATTATTTGATAGAATTTAAGGCAGAAGGTAGTGTAATAGCTGAATTGGAAACTGCTTACAAACGCGACGAACGCTTATTGCGTTTCCTTACAGTATCGTTGGATAAATATGCAGTAGCATACAACGAAAAGAAACGTGCCGCTAAAAAAGAACAAAATCTTGAAAAGTAATTGTTAACTTTAAAAACGAATTGAAAGATGGCTAACGAAACAGAAATAAAATATTTGACCCCAATTGCTGTTGAAACACAACGCAAGAAATATTGTAGATTCAAAAAATTAGGAATCAAATACATCGATTATAAAGATGCTGATTTCCTTTTGAAGTTTGTAAACGAACAAGGTAAAATTCTTCCTAGAAGAATAACCGGTACTTCGAATAAATATCAAAAGAAAGTATCTCAAGCTGTAAAAAGAGCTCGTCATTTGGCTTTGATGCCATACGTAGCTGACTGTCTTAAATAATAATAGGAGGAAGAAATAGATGGAAGTAATTTTAAAACAAGATGTTCTTAACTTAGGTTATAAAGATGATATAGTAACTGTAAAAAATGGTTACGCAAACAATTATCTTCTTCCGATGGGGTATGCTGTAATGGCTACTCCTGCAAACAAGAAGATTCACGAAGAAAATATGCGTCAACGTGCGTATAAAGAAGAAAAAATACGCAAAGAAGCTGAAGTTCTTCAAGCTGCATTGCAAGGAAAATCGGTACGTGTTGCTGCTAAAGCAGGTGCTAATGGTCAAATCTTTGGTTCTGTAAACAATATCCAAGTTTCTGAAGCATTGAAAGAACAACACAACTACGATATCGATCGTCGTAAAATTCTTGTTGATGGATTGAAAATAAAAGAAGTAGGTACTTATGCTGTTGTGGTTAACATCCACAAAGATATTAAGGCTGAAATTAGTGTTGAAGTATTTGCTGAATAGCAGTACTGAATATTTTCTTTTTCATAGTACAATTTTTTAGGTTGGGCTCTCAAATTAATTTTGAGAGCCTTTTTTGTCTTATTATCTTTCTCGTTGATATTATTTTTTAGGAGTGTGGTTGTATAATGGTAATAGTAGATAGGTTTTGAAAAAAAAGGATTTATGGGGCTTTTGGGTATGCATTTGTATGCTTATGTGTATAATTATATGAAAAAGAAAATGTTGCTTAAAATGTCTATTTTATATATGAAAAGAGAACTCTCCCTGCTGGGAGAGTTCTCTTTTTTAGGGTATATTCAATTTCTTTATTTGAGAGATTAGTAAACCATCAATCTGCGAGAGATTTGTTTGCCTTCACCTACAAATACAACGGTATATAAACCACTGTTAAGTTTTTGAGTGTCGATTTGATACAATATAGTACCTTCGACATTTACCGAAGAAGTGTGAATAATTTGTCCCATAGCATTAACGATAGATACTTGGTATAAAGTAGGCTCGTTGGCGCTTATTTCCAAATTAGCTATGCTGTTGGTTGGGTTTGGGAAGAAGTTGCCAAAGTTTTGGTTTTCTTCGGTTTCATTTATACCAACTTCTCCTAAATAGAAATTATAGTATCCTTCAGGAGCTGTCATTGGTTTGGTAATAGTTTTGCCATTGTTAGAAGTGGCAGAAATATAGTATTCAATACGAACTCCTTCGTAATAAGAAACTTCTTCTAAGTTTATAACACCGGAAAACTCATCACCATTAGCTGTTAGAACTACAGTTTGCCAAGTATCTTCGTTTTCTAATCTCCAATAGCAAGTTGCCGAAGCTATACCGCTGCGATTTGTTATAGTAGCAGTGATAGGC
>JAFZFU010000040.1 GCA_017555745.1 Bacteroidales bacterium | reverse complement strand
TTTATTTCCAACTTCTTCATGTAACGCATCATTTCTGTTTCAGAATGATAAGTGTTGAAAACAGGGTGTTCCAAATAAGCCGAAGTACGTTTAAGTTCTTCAGGAATAGTGCAAGTTGGGCAGCAGTTTCCACATGTTACAGGTTCGAAAGTCTTACCTGCAGCTTCTGCCAATACTCGCAATATATTGTTTACATCTTCTCTTGACGTAGTTTCGTCGATACTGATACCTATGCATTCTTCGCAAATATAACGGAAGTTGATTTTGTTTTCCAAAGCTATTTTGCGGATAACGTCGGTTTTAACAGGGCATTGAATAGCCAATGTATCGAAGAAGAATTTATTATGTTGTTTGTATCCGTATTTTTCAACTTCTTTAGCTACTACGCTAGCAATATTGTTGATGTTAGTAGCAATAGCTCTAATACCATCTTGACCATGCCATGCAGCATAGAAACCAGCCATAATAGCTACAAGAGCTTGAGAAGTACAGATGTTAGAAGTAGCTTTTTCGCGTTTGATATGTTGTTCACGCATACCCAAAGCCATACGAAGAGCTTTGTTTCCTTGAGCGTCGATAGTCCAACCGATTATACGTCCAGGGAAAGCACGTTTGAAGTCTTCGGTAATAGCGAAGTAAGCAGCCGAAGGACCACCAAATCCCATAGGAATACCGAAACGTTGAGTAGTACCGAAAGCACAATCTGCACCCATTTCGCCCGGAGCTTTAAGCAAAGCCAAAGCCATAAGGTCGGCAGCCATACCTACAAATATACCTTTGCTGTGAGCATCAGCTATAAATTGAGTATAGTCTACAACTTCACCAAATTGACCGGGATATTGAACTATAGCACCAAAGAAAGTGTTGTCTAATGTAGTTTCGCTAACTTTTCCTACTACAACTTCTATACCACGAGGTTCAGCATTTGTGCGAATAACGTCGATAGTTTGTGGGAAAACATCGTCAGCAACAAATATTTTGTTTACGTTGTCTTTTACAGCTTGACGGCTGCGAGAGTTGTAGAACATCAACATACATTCGCCACCGGCAGTAGCTTCGTCTAGCAATGAAGCGTTAGCCAAAGGCATTTTAGTCATATCGGCAACCATAGTTTGGAAAGTCATCAAAGCTTCCAAACGACCTTGGCTGATTTCAGTTTGATATGGAGTATATGCAGTATACCAACCCGGATTTTCGAAAATATTACGCATAATAACGGCAGGGGTAATAGTGTTGTAGTATCCCATACCGATGTAAGTCTTGTAAATTTTGTTCTTCGAAGCCAATTCTTTAATGTGGTTCAAGAACTCGTATTCGTTCATACCATCGGGCAAATTCAATGGTTTTGGCAAACGAATAGCTGCGGGTATAGTCTTATCTATAAGTTCATCAACAGAAGAAACGCCTATAACTTTAAGCATTTTTTCTACCTCAGAAGCATTGCTAACGCCGTTATGACGACGAGTAAAATTATTGGTTATCATTATATTATTATTTTATTTTTTATTTTTGTTACTATATTTTACAATGTGCAAATATACGTGTTTTTTTATAAATTGCCAAACTACACGGCATAATTTCTTTTTCCGAATATGGCGCTACCCACTCTTATAAGAGTGCTACCCTCTTCGATAGCAATAGGATAATCGTCGCTCATACCCATCGATATTTCTTTAAAACTATCGTTGTCGGCAAAATATTGTTCCTTTAGTCGGTCGAATATGCTTTTTAGATTTCTGAACTCTTGGCGTATTTGGTCCTGATTGTCGGTAAAAGTGGCCATACCCATCACCCCTACTATGCGTATGTTGTTCATTGCCTTGTATTCGGGCGAGTTTAGAAGAACTTGAGCCTCGTCGAACGACAAACCATATTTTGTATCCTCGTCGGCAATATGAAATTGCAATAGGCAGTCCACTACCCTATCCTTTTTGGCGGCGGCAATGTTAACCTCGTTAAGCAGGTTGCAACTGTCTATGCTATGTATTAGCGACACATAGGATATTATGTATTTTATCTTGTTGGTTTGCAAATGGCCTATAAAATGCCATTGTATGTCGTTTGGCAACACCTCGTGTTTATCGCGCATTTCCAACGCCTTGTTTTCGCCAAACACACGCTGACCGGCATCGTAGGCCTGCTGTAGGTCTTCCACCGGTTTGGTCTTACTAACGGCTATCAGGCGTGTGGTAGCTGGCAACGACGATTTTATTTTTGTTATTTCGTTTGCTATAGCACTCATAGGAGATAGTTTTTATTGTTTTGTAAATTTGCAAGCCACCCACTCGTTGCGTTCTTTGTAGGTCTCGAATTTCATACCGTTGCTTTCGGCTTCTTGGCGTATGGCCGGTATGTCGTGTTCGTAAAAACCGCTTAGCAACAAAGTGCCGCCTTGTTCCAACACCGCTATATAATGTTTCATATCTCTAAGCAATATATTGCGGTTTATGTTGGCTATTATGAGTTGGAATTTCTTATCGGCAGTAAGGGCCGAAGCATCGCCAAGTATGGCTTTGATATTTTTGCAGTTGTTGTTTTCGATATTTTCCAATGCGTTGTTGTAGGCCCATTCGTCGTTGTCTATAGCCTCTACATATTTGGCTCCGCGCATCTCGGCCAAAATGGCCAACACAGCAGTGCCACTACCCATATCCAACACCGTTTTGTTGGTTATATCCTCGTCTCTGAGCAGGCTTATCATCATATAAGTGGTGGCATGATGAGCAGTGCCGAAACTCATCTTAGGTTCGATAAGTATATTGTACTTGGCATTGGCGTTGGTACCATGAAAAGGAGCATATACCCAACAAAAATCGTCGACCAATACAGGTTCGTGGGTACTTTCCCATACGGCATTCCAATTTTGGTCGGGGATTATGTTTATATCGTATTGGATATTGCATTCGCCTGCATTGGCAAGGATGTCGTTCAATGCATCGGTGTTCAAATCGCTGCTTGGGATATAAGCTTTAAAACCATCGTCGGTAGTTACAAAACTTTCGCAGCCTATCTCGCCCATTTCGTACATCAGTATGTCCGAAAACGGCATCACCGGCTCTATTTTCAATGTTATTTCTGCGTATTCCATTGTCTGTTATATCAAAATAAGGGGTAAATGAAAACTTTTTTTTCCGAAAGGGAGGCTTTCTAAAAAATACGAGGGAAAATCATTAATACAATTTTCCCTCGCACTATTATTCATAAAACATATTTACTTAGCCGATTGTTCAGCAAAAGATATGTATTTATCTATATTTCTATACTCGGTGGATTGAGGATAGTTTTGTTTAATCTTTTTGTACAATTCAGCAGCTTTTTCGAAGTTACCTTCAGTTTGATAAGCGAAACCGGCTTTAAACAAAGCATAAGGAGTGGTAACATAGTTATCTTCCATACCTGCGGCTTTTTCGTATAGCGCTATAGCTTCTTTAATGTTGCCTAATTCATATTCGGCATCACCTGTAGCTACCACTGCCAATACTTTTGTGAAAGTATCTTTACCACTGTAAGATTTCAAATAATCGATAGCATCTTCATATTTACCCAACTTCAACGAAGCGATACCGGCATAATATTTTGCCAAACGACCACTCTTGGTGTTACCATATTGGTCGATAATGCCTACAAATCCCATATATTTTGCATTGCCATCAAGGGCAAGTTGCAACGAGTCTTGCTTAAACCAATTTTCGGCAGCAAACATTTCTTCGGCAGCTTGCTGTTCGCGTGGTTCAAAATACAAACTTTGTAGTGCTACATAACCTCCAATTACTGCTATTATAGCCAAAATAACAATAATTATCTTCTTTTGGTTTTCCTTTACAAAAGCCTCTGCTTTTGTGATAACGTTCCCTATTTCAACGTTTTGCTCTTCTGTAATCTCTTTCATTTTATACTAAAACTATTAATGATTTCAAGTTGCAAAATTAATCATTTTTTTCATGTTGAACAAATATTTTTTTCAATTTGTTCTTTTATTCAATCCTTCAAAAAAAATATCAATCATAATTAACTGTATATCATAGATATATAAAATACAACAATAATTATGTGGAAAAAAAATAAAAAATAGTTGCGTAATATGAAAAAAAATATATACCTTTGCAATCAAAACAAGAATACTATGACAACAGTAGATATATCGACAAAATTCTTAGGAATAGACATACCAAGTCCTATTATATCAGGTAGTTGTGGACTAACTTCGAAGGTTGAAAACCTTTTGGAGATGGAGAAAAATGGGGCTGGAGCTGTTATTCTTAAGTCTCTTTTTGAAGAACAAATCACTTTCGACATACAAAAAAGTACCGGTTTCTTGTCCAATTTTGAGTATAGCGAAAGTTACGACTATATATCTAATCATGTTGAGGGATTTGAAATAGACAAATATCTTAGTTTAATTTCCAATGCCAAGAAGGCATTATCGATACCGGTGGTTGCCAGCATTAACTGCATAACATATAGCAATTGGATTGCATACGCAAAAAAATTGCAAGAAGCAGGTGCCGACGCAATAGAAATAAACTTTATGGTGTTGCCGTTTTCGCCCGACACCTCGTGCGAAGATATCGAACACATTTTCGATGATACAATATTGGCGCTACGACGCTCCATCAGCATACCTATCATTGTAAAAGTGGGTAAATACTTTACCGACATGAGCAAGTTTATGCACAAATTGTCGTGGTCGGGCATAAAGGGCCTAACCTTATTCAACAAAAACATAGACTTCGATATCGATACCGAAAAAGAATCACTTAAACATACCTCTATATTGTCGAACAATACAGCGCTTTATGACACACTACGCTGGACAGCCTTGCTTAGCGGCAAAATACGTTGCGAAGTATCGGCATCGTCGGGCATACTGACAGGCGACGACGTTGTGAAGACATTGCTTGCAGGTGCTCAAACCACACAAGTGGTATCGGCATTGTATGGCAATGGTATAGAATACATAAAAACGATGAACGACTACTTGAAAGAGTGGATGTCGAAAAAAGAATACAACACCTTAGACGACTTTAGAGGCAAGCTGAGAGTAAAGGAGAGTGTAAACTCCAATTTTACGAGAATTCAGTTTATGAAACATTACGCAGAGATAGAATAGAACAAAAAAAATAAACAAGACAACATTAACAACAGCTATATAAACTAACAAATTTAATAACTAAACAACTAATATAAATGGACGTAACACGAATATTCGATATATTAGAATACAAATCACTAAATCACCCCAACCATCCTGTATTTACAGCCAAAGAAGATGGTAAATGGGTGAAACATTATTTAAAAGAATATATAGAGAAAGCTAATAACATAAGTTATGGATTGCTTAAGTTGGGCTTGCAAAGAGGCGAGAAAGTAGCCCTTATATCGTCGAGCCGTCCCGAATGGAACTATTTGGATATGGGAGTACAACAAATTGGAGCCGTAATGGTGCCTATATATCCCACCATCAGCGAAGACGACTACCGCTATATATTAGACCACGCCGAAGCTCAGTACATCTTTATAGAAGGTCCGGAACTATTGAGAAAAATACGCAACATACTGCCCGACCTAAAATCGGTTAAAGATGTATACACCTTCAAGAAAAGAGACGAAAACATAAGTTCGTTTGATGAGTTGTTGGCTTTGGGACAAGCAAATGCCGTACCCGAAAAATTGAAAGAAATAAAAGATTCCATACAGCCATCGGATATAGTAACCATGATATATACATCGGGTACCACCGGAGTGCCAAAGGGAGTAATGCTAAACCACGACAACTTAATAAGCAACTTTATGGCAGTACGCAACATTCCCAATGCCGAGTTTACTCGTTGTTTGAGCTACCTACCTCTATGCCACATATACGAACGCATGATGAACTATATGTATCAATATAGAGGTTTTGAAATATTTTATGCCGAAAATGTGGGCAAAGTAGCCGACAACATCAAAGAGACCCAACCCGAAATGATGACCACAGTGCCTCGACTATTGGAAAAGATATACGACAAAGTATATCGCAAAGGCGAGAAACTGAAAGGCATAAAAAAAGAAATATTCTATTGGGCATTGGAATATGCCACTGATTACGAATTCGAAAACACCGGATTTATATACAACCTAAAACGCAAAATAGCCGACAAATTAGTATATAGTGCCATTCGCGAAAACTTTGGAGTATTACAACTTGTAGTAAGTGGTGGTGCAGCCATACAACCACGTTTGGCTCGCTTTTTCAACTGCTTAGGCATGGACATATTTGAAGGTTACGGTCTTACCGAAACAAGTCCCGTTATAGCAGTATCGAGAAGAGAAAAAGGAGGACGTAAAGTAGGAACAGTGGGGCCTCCTTTGGACGGAATAGAAGTAAAGATAGACAGCAGAAACAACGAAATATTGTGTCGAGGCCGAAACGTAATGTTAGGCTACTATAAGGCACCCGATTTGACAGCCGAAGTAATAGACAGCGAAGGATGGTTCCATACCGGCGACACCGGTGCATTGGAAAAAGGTTTGCTACGCATTACAGGACGTGTAAAATCGTTGTTTAAAACAAGTATGGGAAAATACGTAAATCCCGAAGCTATAGAAGCTAAATTTAAAGAGAGTCCGTTTATTTTGGATATGATGGTTGTGGGTGAAAACCAAAAATTTGCAGCAGCCATCATCACCCCCGATTTCGAATTTCTTAAAGATTGGCAATTGCGACATGGTATCAAATGCAACTCTCAAGAAGAAATGATAGTTGACAAAGAAACGTTGGCAAGATACAATAAGGTAATGGCAAAATACAATAAATATTTTGGCGATACAGAACAGATAAAAAGATTCAAATTGGTAAATGAAGTATGGAGTGAATCTAACGGTTTCCTTACCCCTACCATGAAATTGCGTAGAAAGAAAGTAATGGAAGTATACAGCGAAGAAATAGAAAATCTATTTAAATAATATAAAAACTAAAACCACTATCAGTTATGGAAGTAAATAAAAAACAAGCAAGCTTTTTCAGATTCGAAGATTTGAGATTATACGACAAAGCAGTTGAGTATAGCAAATGGTTGGTAGGTACACTTAAAACCAAAGCTACATCTAAAGCTGAAGAAACATTGGTGGATGATTTTGTTAGAGCATCTCTTTGTGTAGCTAAGTGCATCGCCGAAGGTGCATACTACAGCAAAAAAGAGTTTGAACTTTATTTGAAAGATGCAAAAACCAATGTAAGAGAATGCTATGTTCTTACCGAAATTTCTTCGAAATTAGAACTTCTCGCTACCGATGAAACTGAAAAATCGAAAGAGTACCTAATGGAACTAACACGTATGCTTGGTGCTCTTATAGTATCGCTAAACAAGAAATCGTCGAATAAAAGAGATTCTGCAACCGACAATAACGAAGTTGCTACAACAAACACAGAATCGACCGACGAAAACTACGAATTCAATTTAGAGTTTTAAGCGAATTTATGCTACCTTGTAATAGGTAATCAATAAATAAAAGGAGGTGAATTTGTAAATTCATCTCCTTTTTTATAAGATAGCCGAGAATGCATTCTCTATATGTTTTATATGTTTGCCCAAAGAGTTTAACACTATAGCTATTATATCAAACTGTACCTCCTCTTTTCGGTGATTTTGGAGCACATAGGCATTGGCTGCCTGAATATATGACTTCTGTTTTTCGCGAGTTACAAACAACTCCGGCTCTCCAAAGAATGCCGATTTGCGTGTTTTAACCTCGATAAAGACAATCATATTATTCTTTTCGGCTATTATATCCACCTCTTTGTGCCTATGGTGCCAATTCGTTTCTAATATTTTATAGCCATTTTGCAGGAGATATTCTTGGGCAATTGTTTCTCCCGTATTTCCAAATTCATTATGCTCTGCCATACTATATTGTAATTATGGAGTGATTTAAGAAGGTTCTTTACAATTTGATTTGAATAGCGAAAATATTATAAAATAAAGAGGACAGTTGGAATAACTGCCCTCTTATTTTATTTGAGTCCAATCAATTATTTTTCTTTACCAACTCTTGCACAAATCCATTCACGATTTAAGCGAGCGATATTTGAACGTTTAATCAATTTTGGACATTCAGCTTCACAAGCGTAAGTATTGGTACAGTTACCAAAACCAAGTTCGTCCATTTTTTCAACCATTTTTTGAACGCGGTTAGCAGCTTCTACTTTACCTTGAGGTAACAAAGCTAAGTGAGAAACTTTTGCACTAACGAACAACATAGCCGAAGCATTTTTACAAGCAGCTACACAAGCACCACAACCGATACATTCTGCAGCATCCATAGCTTTATCAGCTTTGTCTTTGGCAATAAGTATCGAGTTTGCATCAGGCACACCACCTGTAGATACCGATACGTATCCACCGGCTTGGATTATTTTGTCGTATGCAGTACGATCCACTACCAAGTCGCGTATTACAGGAAAAGCTTTAGCTCTCCATGGCTCAATCCATATAGTTTCGCCATCTTTAAATTTACGCATGTGCAATTGGCAAGTAGTAACACCATCATCATTTCCGTGAGGACGACCATTGATGTACAAACCACACATACCGCAAATACCTTCACGACAGTCGTTGTCAAAACAAACAGGGTGAGCTATTTTGTTTGAAATTAAACTTTCGTTCAAAATATCCAACATCTCCAAGAACGAACAATCTGAAGATATATTTTCTACTTTATATGTCTCGAAGCGTCCTTTTGCTTTAGCATTTTCTTGACGCCATATTTTTAATGTAAAATTCATAATTAGTATCTGTTTACACTCCTTTTATCAAATCTATGTCTCGATAAAAGTTGATCTATTATTTATAATTACGTTGTTTGATTTCGATATCTTGATATACCAACGGTTCTTTATGTAGTATTTCATCTTGGTTGTGTCCTTGGTATTCCCAAGCTGCTACATACATATAGTCGTTGTCGTTACGAAGAGTTTCGCCATCTTCGGTTTGGTATTCTTCGCGGAAGTGACCACCGCAAGATTCATTACGATGATAAGCATCCTTAGCCATCAATTTTGCCAATTCGAAGTAATCTGCCAAACGAATAGCTTTTTCCAATTCAGGATTCATAGAGTCGGCTGTTCCTATTACTTGAACGTCTTTCCAGAACTCTTGTTCAAGTTCGTTTATCAAAGTCAAACCTTTTTGCAAACCTTCGGCATTACGTCCCATACCTACATAATCCCACATTATGTTACCAAGTTTCTTGTGGAAATGGTCTACAGTTTTAGTTCCTTTTATCGACATAAGTCTATCGATACGTTGACGTACTTCTGATTCTGCTTTTTCAAATTCAGGAGTGTTTGGCGATACTCTGTCGTTGTAAATTTCGTCGGCAAGATAGTTTTGCAATGTGTAAGGCAATACGAAATAACCGTCGGCCAAACCTTGCATCAACGCCGAAGCACCCAAACGGTTAGCACCGTGGTCGGAGAAGTTAGCTTCACCAGCAGCGAACAATCCGGGTATCGAAGTTTGCAATTCATAGTCAACCCAAATACCACCCATAGTGTAGTGGATAGCAGGATAAATCATCATTGGAGTTTCGTAAGGATTAACAGCTGTAATCTTTTCGTACATTTGGAACAAGTTTCCGTAGCGAGCTTCGATAACATCGCGACCCAAACGTTTGATAGCTGTAGAGAAATCCAAGAATACTGCCAAACCAGTGTTGTTTACACCATAACCGGCATCACAACGTTCTTTAGCAGCACGCGATGCAACGTCGCGAGGTACCAAGTTACCGAAAGCAGGATAACGACGTTCCAAGTAGTAGTCGCGATCTTCTTCTTTAATATCGGTAGGTTTCAAAGTACCTTTGCGAAGTGCTTCAACATCTTCTTTCTTTTTAGGAACCCAAATACGACCATCGTTACGCAAACTTTCACTCATAAGAGTAAGTTTTGATTGGTAGTCGCCGTGTACAGGTATACAGGTTGGGTGGATTTGAACGAAACATGGGTTAGCAAAGTAAGCACCTTTTTTGTGGCAACACCATTCAGCCGAACCGTTGGAGTTCATAGCATTGGTAGAAAGGAAATAGATATTACCATAACCACCGGTAGCTAAAACTACAGCGTGAGCAGCAAAACGTTTGATTTGTCCGTTAGTAAGGTCGCGAGCAATAATACCACGAGCTTTACCGTCAACAAGAACTAGATCCAACATTTCGTGACGTTCATGAAGTTTTACTGTACCACGAGCTATTTGATGACTCAAAGCACCATAAGCACCCAAAAGCAATTGTTGACCGGTTTGACCGCGAGCATAGAAAGTACGCGATACTTGAGCACCACCGAAAGAACGGTTGTCTAACAAACCGCTATATTCGCGAGCAAAAGGAACACCTTGTGCAACACATTGGTCGATGATATTGTTACTTACTTCAGCCAAACGATATACGTTAGCTTCTCGAGCACGATAGTCGCCACCTTTGATTGTATCGTAGAACAAACGACCTACGCTATCGCCGTCATTTTGATAGTTTTTTGCAGCATTGATACCACCTTGTGCAGCAATAGAGTGTGCACGACGTGGACTATCTGATATACAGAATATATCTACATTGAAACCCATTGCGCCCAACGATGCAGCTGCCGAAGCACCTGCCAAACCGGTACCTACTACTATTACATCTAGTTTGCGTTTGTTGGCTGGGTTTACTAATCTTTGATTAGCTTTATAATTAGTCCATTTCTGAGCCAATGGACCTTCAGGTATTTTAGAATCTAATGTATTCATAATCGATATGTTTCCTATTTGTTAAACAAAGCACATTATATATACAGGTACAGTGGCAAAGCCTAATACAATGATTATAGCATAAATCCAGCTGAATCCTTCAATAAATTTATTGTATTTATTGTGGTTTAATCCCAATGTTTGGAATGCCGATTGCATAGCATGTATCAAGTGGAATGCCAATGCAACAAATAATAAAAGATAAATTATCGAATATACTTTGTTTCCAAACAATTCATACGACATATTATAGAAATCGGGTTCAACACCTTCTACTATGCCTTCCAATGGTTTAACATCTTCAGCAGAAAGGTTCATAATCCATTTCATATCGTTCGAAGAAAGACCTTCGGCTTCTGCTTTTACTGCAATAGCATTTACTTTTTCCATTTTTGATTGGAATAAAGCTACTTCTTCTTCGCTCAATTTTCCTTGTGTTGCAGCCATATATTCGTTTTGCAACTCAGTAGAAAATAATTCTTCTGTTTGAATCATGTATTTACCTTCTACCAAACCCATTTTTACAAAATAGAAGTTTACGAAGTGTAAAACCAAGAATACAAATACTAAACCACCTGTCCAAATCATAGTTTTGGAAGCAGTAGATGTTTTAGATTTGCTTGGTTGATGATAACGTACAGGACGTGCTTTCCAGTTTTGGATTTGCAACGCTACTGTGATAATAATATGGGCAATCAACGCTGCAAAAAGTACTACTTCGAATACTTTTATAATGTAGTTTGTTCCCATAAAGTTAGATGCAGCTATGTACCAAGCTCCACCATCCGGGCGTAGCAAACAAAGATTTATACCCATGTGCACTAATAAGAACACCAATAGGAATAATCCTACACATGCCACGACAATTTTTTTGCTTATAGAAGCAATCTTTGGTAAGTTCATGTTTTTTTGTTTTTTAATTAATTAATATTATTTATTAGTTATTATTTTCCACCATATTCCATCAAGTAGGCCTTTATAAAGTCGTCTATTTCGCCGTTCATCACGGCATTTACATCCGACGTTTGATAATTGGTGCGATGATCTTTTACTCTGCGATCGTCAAACACATAACTTCTTATCTGAGCCCCCCACTCTATTTTCTTTTTCCCGGCTTCGAGTTTCATTTGTTCTTCCATACGATGTTTCAACTCTTTGTCGTATAGTTGCGAACGCAATAGTCGAAGTGCTTTTTCTTTATTTTTGGGTTGGTCGCGAGTTTCGGTATTTTCTATCAATATTTCTTCTTCTTCGCCTGTATATGGGTCTTTATATTGATAACGCAAACGCACGCCACTTTCTACTTTGTTTACATTTTGACCGCCGGCACCTCCGCTTCGGAATGTATCCCAACTCAATCGAGATTGTTCTATCACAACTTCGATACTATCATCAATAAGAGGCGTTACAAACACCGATGCAAACGATGTCATTCGTTTGCCTTGCGCATTGAACGGGCTGACACGTACAAGACGATGCACTCCGTTCTCGCTTTTCAAAAAACCGTATGCAAACTCGCCTTCTATCTGTATGGTTGCCGATTTGATACCGGCACCTTCGCCGTCTAACACATTGCTTATAGTTACATTATAGTTGTGTGCTTCGGCATAGCGGATATACATACGCATAAGCATTTCGGCCCAATCCTGACTTTCCACACCTCCGGCACCGGAATTGATATTCAACACAGCGTCAAAACGATCCGATTCGTTGCGAAGCATATTTTTAAACTCCAATTCCTCTACCTTGCGAGTTGTTTCGGCTATCTGTGATTGTAACTCTTCTTCTGTAGATTCTTCTATCGAATACAATTCAAAAACCAACGATAAGTCGTCAAAACTTATCGAAAGTTCATCGAATGCATTAGTCCATGCTTTTTTAGTTTTTATCTCTGTCAGAACTTTTGTAGCATTTTTGGGATTTTCCCAAAAATCAGGGTGTTCTGTTTGTTTTTCTTCTTCGGATATCAAACATCGCAAATTATCGATGTCAAAGACACCTCCTTAACGTATCTTTACGTTGTTCAAGATCTTTTATTGTTTCTTGTATAGTCATTTCTGCATATATAGTTTATCCCTAAATAACGGAATTACAATCTATTACTTATATGTTTCTATTTTTAATAATGTTCGCAAAGTTACAATTTTTTATTCATAAATACTAATACTATTAATAATATTAATAAACTTTACATATTGTAAATTCGACAAACGTTTTTCGCAGCATTATAAAATTTTGTCTCTTAACCACATATAACAATCGAGCAAACTAAAACTTTAAATTTTTTACGTAGTTTTTACTCGTCAGACAATTCGAATACAAAATTACGATATGCCGAGAATACATTGGCTCTACTTAAAAAGCCTATATAGTAGTTATCTTTATCTGTTACCACTAAGTTATACTTATCGCTCAAGCGATACTTTTTCACTACATCGTACATCGAATCAGTTATATACACCCTGTCGCCATCGCTCATTTTGTGCATAAGGTCGTTTACTGTATAGGTATCGTAAAATTCGGGGTGAAACATTATACCCCTAATATCGTCCAACACCACGACTCCCAAAAACTTATCTTCTTTATCCAACACCGGAAATATGTTTCGCGAACTGTTTTCGATGGCATGTATAAGGTCTCTCATCTTATCGCCATCTCTCATTACCATAAAGTTAGTTTCGATAAGTCGATTCATGTTCATAAGGCGCAAAGCCGATTGATCCTTGTCGTGAGTAAGCAAGTCGCCATGTTTGGCCAACTTTTTGGTATAAATAGAATGTTTTTCGAAAGGATACACAGACATATAAGCCACTGCCGACGCTATCAACAACGGTGCAAACAACTGATATCCGCCTGTTATCTCGGCTATTAAAAATGTCGACATCAATGGGGCATGCATTACGCCCGTCATCACCGAAGCCATACCCACCAAAGCAAAATTAGAGGCCGAAAGTTCGGCAATACCCAACTCGTTGATAAGCGATGCCACAAAGAATCCGCTTATACCACCCAAAAAGAGCGAAGGACCAAAGGTACCCCCTACCCCGCCACTGCCGGTGGTTACCGATGTGGCTATACCTTTGAGCAATATAACGGCAAAAAGCAACACAAGGCACACCCATGTGTTTGACTGAAACGACGAAAAGATACTGTTGCGGAACAAAGGGTCGGTATTGCCATGCAACAACCCGCTTAACGCACCGTAGCCTTCGCCAAAAAGCGGCGGAAACATAAATATCAACACGCCCAACACCACACCACCTATAAGTATCTTAACGAACTGTTTCTTAACATGCGAAAACATTTTCTCTACACGGTTTATAACCCTGAGAAAATATACCGACACAAAACCACAAAACAACCCCAGAACAACAAAATAAGGTATTTGCGATATATCGAAATATTCTTTTACATGAAAAGCAAACTGCACATCGTTGCCCATAAAAAAGAACGCTATAACAGATGCCGTTATCGACGAGATAAGCAACGGAATAGCCGCCGTCATAGTAAGGTCGAACATAAGTACTTCTAACACAAACAATATACCGGCTATAGGTGCTTTGAATATACCCGATATAGCACCGGCAGCACCACAACCCAACAGAAGTATTATATTTTTTGAATTGAGTCTGAAAAAACGACCTATATTGCTACCTATGGCACTGCCCGTGGTGGCTATAGGTGCTTCAAGTCCAACGCTTCCTCCAAACGACACTGTAAGTGTAGATGCTATAAGACTGCTATAAGTATTATGAATAGGTATTCTGCCTTTTTTGCGAGATATGGCATACAATATATTGGGTATACCATGACCGATATTGCCTTTTATAAACACCTTTAGAAACAATATTGTGAGTCCTATACCTATAAGTGGGTATATAAGCATAAGAAAATTGCCTCCTACAAAATTGTTCCAACTCGAATCGGTAATAATAATATATGTATAGTGCACCAAATTTTTGAGCAATACGGCAGCCAAGCCCGATAGCAAGCCCACTACCACACTCAATATTATCACAAATTTTCGTTCGGGAATATTTCTCAAACGCCACTTCAAAAATGCTTTATGCATACTCGACAGTTTCAATTTTTCCATAATAACCCGATATTTCTATATACTTGTTACACTTAGCAATATTCTCGTTTATAATATTTTATTATACAAAAACGTTTTACATACCTTCGCAAAACATCTCGCAAAGATACAGAAATAATTTGATTTTTCCAAAATATATACGTTACCTAATTTTTTTTTGAATTTAATCAACTCCTTTATCGCTCAAAGGACAAAAATAATGATAGGGTATAAAATACACGAAAACCTACTGTGAACAAATTTATGATATACCATCAAATTTCTAAAACCGGGGTAGTATTCCAGAGAAATAATCCATTTCACAAAAATCAAGACATAAGACTATAAATCAACAATTTAAGAACACAAACAAGAATTTCTAAATCTTTGCGATTTTTCCTCACGACGTTGTTGAATTTTCCTCGCGTAGTTTTTCGTGCAACTACGCGACGTTGTGAAATTTTCCTCGTGATGTATTTTTGCATACAGCCTACGTTTATATCGGACAATGTAAAGGCAACTTCTAAAAATTCCACGTTCGTACAAAGTTTATACACTCTTTTCTGAACTTTTGCATGCTTTGACTTCGTCGATGTTGCTATCGCTCGAAATAGCTAATGCTCAGGCATTGCTCTTTACTCGCTTAATCTCAACATTTGCGTTTTTTCTGGAAATCTTTCTAAGAAAATTCCGCAAATTACCTACAAAGCAATTTTTAGAAATTGCCTATTGTTGAAAAATCCGTTGCCCACAAAAGACATCTTTCGACTTTTGCCCTTCGTCGTTAGACGATTAAGGGAAAAAGCCTATAGTCCCAAAAAACATCTTTCGACTTTCGGCGTTTGACGACGAAAGAATGGTTCAAAACTTATGACAAAAAAATTTTTGTCTTTCGTTCTTCGACATTAGACGCAAAAAAAATCAGTCCAATTTCTCAAATAAAAACCCCTCTCTTGTTCCTCCGGTGGATGCCCTATTGTGTTGAATGCTATCCCTCTACATAGCTCAACTTCCACCTTTTGCCCCTAGGAAAGTTTTACAAAGTTACGACTTTTTCCTGAACTATGCAAGTTTTTTTTAGAGACTACAAGTCAACGGGAATACAAGACCACAAGTAGGGCGGTAGCCGACGGTTTTAAGACTACAAGTCAACGGGTCAACAAGACCACAAGCAAGGTGGTAGCTGTTTTGCCCTTCGACTTTAGACTTTTGTCTTTTACCCTTCGTCGTTTGACAACGAAAAGAACTCGTAGTCTTGTGGACTTGTAGTCTCCAACTAAAAACCATGTGGTTTACGGGTCGTAAGTATGGGAGTTACGGGTCGAAACTATGGCACTTAGGGTGTGTAAATGTGGGAGTTTTGGGATTCGCTTTGGCTTCGCAGTACTACGGTCAACGGTCAACAGACAACGGACCTTTGGGCGGTAGCCGACGGTTTTAAGACTAGAAGTCAACGAGTCAACAGGACCACAAGCAAGGTGGTAGCTGTTTTGACCTTCGACTTTAGACTTTTGCCCTTTGTCTTTCGACAATAAAAAACCGAAACTTCGACGTTGTCGGTCCCTGCTCACCCCCGTATCCCCCCGTATTCCCCCTTATAGGGGAATACTTAAGGGGGAT
>JAFZFU010000039.1 GCA_017555745.1 Bacteroidales bacterium | reverse complement strand
TAGTTCGTGGTAGAACTTACGATAGTCTTCGTCGGTAAGGTCGGCGGGTTTCTTTTTCAACGCAGGGTTAGTGTCGTGTATTATTCTTGGGCGTTTCTTTTCTATGCTCTTAGGGTTGCCGTCTTTGTCTTTTTCAGTTTCGGAGTTTTCCCAATAGCTTTCTTCGCCAAAGCATATCGCCACAGGCATAAAGCGGCAGTATTTTTTTAGCAAATCAAGTATTCTGTTTTCTTCCAAAAACTCCTTGGAATCGTCGGCGATGTGCAGAATAATATCGGTACCACGTTCTGTTTTGTCAATCTCCTTCATTGTATATTCGGGCGAGCCGTCGCACATCCATTCTACAGCAGGAGCATCGGTGTAAGATTTAGTTCTTATTTCCACCTTGTCGGCAACCATAAAAGCGGAGTAGAAGCCAAGTCCGAAATGGCCAATAAGGTTTTCGGAAACGTTCTTATATTTTTCCAAGAAATCTTCGGCACCCGAGAATGCTATTTGGTTTATGTATTTTTCCACTTCTTCTTGGGTCATACCAATACCGCGGTCGCTGATGATAAGTTTGCCGTCGTCTATCTTTATATTTATTGTAAGGTCGCCAAGTTCTACATTGGCTTGGCCCATCGATACAAGGGCTTTAAGTTTTTGTGTGGCATCGGTAGCGTTCGAAACCAACTCACGCAAAAATATTTCGTGGTCGGAGTATAAGAATTTCTTTATAACGGGGAATATATTTTCCGTTTGTACATTAATATTACCTTTCATTGTCGTTTTGTATTTATTTGTTCAATTGATATATGATTTATTTGGTTATGTGTCGAAGCACACTAAGTAAAACAACAAAAAGCGTGCCAATATGTTCTTTTCTGTCAAAATGTCATGTTTTGGTTGTTTTTGCCACAATGGTGTGGCAGTAGTATTGTGTGTTTAGTGGGGGTATACTACCATTTTATTGACGGTATACCATGAATCAATTTATACCCTATTGTGACGAGCACGATGGTATACCGTCAATTTTGCCCTACATTCGGCAGTCGTGATTTTGTCTTCGGCAGGCATCTGAAATTCTCTCCCGAGGGCGTTACCCTCTCCCTCGTGATCCGGATAAAATTTCCTCGTGAGGAAAATTTATTTCCCTCACGATATATTTTTGAGGGTAAAAATGTTGGAAAGTTCTGTGTCAATAGGCGAAAAATTATTATCTTTGTAACTTGAAATATACGCTAAAATACATGATAAAATTTTGTTTATGAGAAGAATATTGTTGCTATTATTGATAGTTGTTATCACAATAACCGTGTGTTGTAACATTGAAAGAATTAAAGAGGAAGAAGTAATTATGATAAATGGTTATGAGGCTGTGGATCTTGGATTGCCGAGTGGACTTAAATGGGCTACATGTAATATAGGTGCCAATATTCCGGAAGAATGTGGTGATTATTTTGCATGGGGTGAAACGAAAACAAAAGAGCACTATATAATCGAAAATTGTTCGACAATGTGTGAAGATTTATGCGATATAGGGAATGATGCACGTTACGATGCGGCGACTGCTATTTGGGGCGATGGGTGGCGTATGCCTAATAGAGGTGATATTGTTGAATTGAGAAAAAATTGTATTTGGGAATTATTAGAGCAAAATGGTATGAAAGGTTATAAGGTGACAGGAATTAATGGTAATAGCATCTTTTTGCCATTTGCAGGCTTTTACTATAGTTCGGAACTAAAGAAATGCTCGGAAAGTGGCTTTTATTGGCTTTCCAATCAATCTGATATTAATTCTGCAAGATGTTTACTATTGGTACATTCAGAACTATGTTGTCCTATTAATGGATGTTATTATACCTTCGATAGTAGAAAATATTTTGGACAGCCAATACGTCCGGTTTCGGAATAAGCCGCAATGCCTATTTTACATTGATATTGTATATTAAAGATGTTAGAATTGTGTCTATATACTTGAAATAAAGGGATATATTGCGATAACTGATAAAGATGGTGTAAAAATAGCATAAAAATGTCTCAAAAATAAAGAAACGAACATATATTTGTGGATAAAACAGCCGAAAAATGGTAGAAAAGCGAAAAATATTTCTGTTTATATGTATTTGGTAATTAGTTTGTTGTTTTTTTTATAGTAAAAAAATATCAGAAAATGCTTTTTAATTCAAAAAAAAGAAGTACTTTTGCACATCGATTGTAATGTAATTAATAAAGATAAAATAGAAATAGTAGATATGTATTTATCAACAGAAAAGAAAAAAGAGATATTTGCAAAGTTCGGTAAATCGGCTGAAGATTGTGGATCGCCAGAAGCTCAAATAGCATTGTTTACTTATAGAATCCAACATTTGACCGAACACATGAAACAACAACGCAAAGATTTGAATACTCAACGTTCGTTGGTGCGTTTGGTAGGTAAACGCAGACGTTTGTTAGACTATTTGAAAATTAATGATATCGAACGTTATCGTCATATAATTAAAGAATTGAATATAAGAAAATAGTTTTTCATATTTATTTGGTTATGGTTGAAGGCAATTAGAGTCTAATTGCCTTTTTTTGTTATAAAATAAGGTATATACATGACGATTGTATATGCTGTTGGTTTAAAAGAAGAAAATAATAAGATGAACATTGTAAAGAAAACAATTGATTTGGGTAACGGACAAGTTATCGAAATCGAAACCGGTAAATTGGCCAAGCAAGCCGACGGTTCGGCAGTGGTTCGCATGAACAACACTATGCTTTTGGCAACTGTATGTGCAAAAAAAGAAGCCGGTGAGAATGTGGATTTTATGCCACTAACAGTAGAGTATCAAGAAAAATATGCCGCTATGGGTCGTTTCCCCGGTGGTTTTTTCAAACGTGAAGCTCGCCCTTCGGAATACGAAATATTGATAGCTCGTTTGGTAGATAGAGCTTTGCGTCCTCTTTTCCCCGACGATTTTCATGCCGAAGTACAAGTACAAATTACTTTGATTTCGGGCGATAAAAATACTGCTCCCGATGCATTGGCTGCATTGGCTGCCGCTGCCGCATTGGCTGTGTCGGATATTCCTTTCAACGGCCCTGTGTCGGAAGTGAGAGTATCATACTTAAATGGTCAGTTTGTAATCAATCCTCCTTTGCAAGATATCGAAGAAGCCGATTTGGATTTGATAGTAGCTGCTACCAACGAAAACATCATGATGGTGGAAGGCGAAATGAAAGAAGTATCGGAAGAATTGATGCTTGAAGCTTTGAAAACTGCTCACGATGCTATCCGCATTCAATGTGATGCTTTGGCTGAGCTTACCATAGCTGCAGGCAAAACCGAAAAACGCGAATACTGCCACGAAGTTAACGACCTTGAATTCAAAGCTCAAATGCATGAGGCTGTATATCAAAAATGTTACGATTTTGCTAAACAAGGTATTCCTAACAAACACATGCGTTCGGAAGGTTTCGAAGCTATTAAGGCTGAGTTTGTAGAATCGTTGGCATTGGCCGAAGACGAATTGAAAGAAAAATCGTTCATGATAGATCGCTATTTCCACGATATAGAAAAAGAAGCTATGCGCGATATGGTTCTTACGGAACGTACACGTTTAGACGGTCGTAAACTTGACGAAATACGTCCTATATGGTGTGAAGTAGACTATTTGCCATCTGCTCACGGTTCTTCGATATTCACTCGTGGCGAAACTCAATCGTTGTCGACAGTTACATTGGGAACAAAATTGGATGAACAACTTATAGATGGCGCTGTAATAGAAGGAACACGCAACTTTATGTTGCACTACAACTTCCCCGGTTTTGCTACAGGCGAAGTAAAAGGCAACAGAGGTTTGAGCCGTAGAGAAATAGGTCATGGTAATTTGGCTTGGAGAGCATTGAAATATGTAATACCTACAGGTCCCGAAAATCCTTATACTATACGTGTAGTATCTGATATATTGGAATCAAACGGTTCTTCATCGATGGCTACAGTATGTGCCGGAACATTGGCACTTATGGATGCCGGCGTTAAGATAAAGAAACCTGTTACCGGTATCGCTATGGGTCTTATATCTAAAGGCGATAAATGGGCAGTGCTTTCAGATATCTTGGGCGACGAAGACCACCTTGGCGATATGGACTTCAAAGTTACCGGTACTCGCGATGGTATCACTGCTTGTCAAATGGATATCAAGGTTGATGGTCTTTCTTACGAAGTGCTTGCTCAAGCATTGGCACAAGCCAACGCTGGTCGTATGCACATCATGGATATAGTAGAAGCTACTATCAGTCAACCTCGCGACGACTACAAATCGTTTGTTCCTCGCATAGTACAAATCGAAATACCAAAAGAATTTATTGGTGCAGTGATAGGTACAGGTGGTAAGGTAATCCAAGAAATACAAAAAGAAACCAATTCGGTAATCACTATCGAAGAAAAAGGCGAAGTAGGAGTAGTGGATATTTCGGCTGTAGACAAAGCTTCTATCGATGCTGCTATCAGTTGGATAAAAGGTCTTACAACTGTTCCTGAAGTAGGTCAAGTTTACGAAGGAAAAGTAAAAAGTATAGTTGACTTTGGCGCTTTTGTTGAAATATTGCCGGGCAAAGAAGGCTTGTTGCATATTTCGGAATACGACTGGACACGCACCGAATCGATAAAAGATTTGATGCACGAAGGCGACGAAGTACAAGTAAAACTTCTTGAAATAGACGAAAAAACCGGAAAACTTCGTTTGTCGAGAAAAGCATTGTTGCCTCGTCCTGAAGGTATGCCTGAGCCAGAAAACAAACCTCGTGGCGACCGCAAACCTCATCGCGACAATGGCGGTAGAAGACCAAACCGTGATAACAAACCACGTAACAATTAATATTTGATTACATTATAATAATAAGAAGAGGGTGATTGTTCGCCCTCTTCTTTATTGTATAGGAATAGATAATGTTGTTTGAACTTAATTCGGAGAATGTATTTCCCAATCCACTTCTTAGCGAAGACGATGGATTGTTGGCTATAGGTGGCGATTTGTCGCCCGAGCGATTGCTCGAAGCCTATCGCAATGGTATATTTCCGTGGTATGCCGAAGGCGAACCTTTGATGTGGTGGTCGTTGAATCCAAGGATGATATTGTTTCCCGACAATTTTAATTGCTCCAAAACCTTATGGCGGTGTATCAAGTCGGGTAAATATGAGGTGCGAATAGATACCGCCTTTGAAGATGTGATGCGACAATGTGCCACCATAAAGCGCATGGGGCAAGACGGTACATGGATAACCGACGAGATGATAGAGGCTTATACCACATTGCACCAAATGGGATATGCTCATTCGTTTGAGGCTTATTACAACGAAGAGTTGGTAGGAGGATTGTATGGCGTATCGCTTGGTGCTGCTTTTTTTGGCGAGTCGATGTTTGCCAAAATGAGCGATGCCTCGAAAGTGTGCTTGGCGGCATTGGTCGAATTTGCCGAGGCTAACCACTTTTTGTATATCGATGCACAGCAGGAAACCTCGCATCTTGCCTCGATGGGTGCTCAGGCTATAAGCAAAGAGGATTTTCTTTCGATGCTTTTTCTTTCGAATCAAAGTCCTACATTGAAAGGTAAATGGAATAAAGAAATGCTGAAAACAAAGGGTAGAGTAACGCTATTGATAGGTGGCAACCAAGGCAATAGGGCAGAGCTGTTGCAACAGGCTTGCAATATGATTGGACAAGAAATAGGCGATATAGTGCAATTGTCGTCGATATACGAAAGCGAAGCATGGGGTTTTGAGACCGAACAAAATTTTCTCAACCAAGCAGTGGTGGTGGAAACGAGGCTAGACGCTCACGAAGTCCTAAGCAAAGCATTGTCTATAGAGGCCGAGTTGGGGCGGGTAAGAACGGGCAACGGCTATGCTTCTCGCACAATGGATATCGATATACTTTTTGTAGATGATAATTGTATCGATACTCCCGAACTGATAGTACCTCATCCACGCATTCATCAGCGCAATTTTGTGCTTGTTCCATTATGTGAAATTATGCCCGATTTTGTGCATCCAATATTGCAAAAAACAATGTCAAATTTGTTGAAAATATCTCCCGATGAAGGAAAAATAACACGATATAATGCCTAATTTGACACTAAAATCAAAATGTAATTGATTGATATGTAGTATTAATGAAATAAACTTTGATAAAAGTTTTGCTATATGGGAAAAAAGTTGTAACTTTGCAACTCGTTTAAGAGATAGAAAAATAGTTAATAATTCAATTATAAAAATGTACGCAATAGTAGAAATAGCAGGAAAGCAATTCAAGGTAGTACAAGATCAAAAAATCTTTGTAAACCGTCTTCAAAACGAAGAAGGTAGCCAAGTATCTTTTGACACCGTGATGCTTAAAGACAATGAAGGTGCTGTAGAAATCGGCCAACCTTACGTAGCAGGTTCGAAAGTAACAGTAACTGTTTTGAAACACCTAAAGGGAGACAAAGTATTGGTTTTCCATAAAAAACGTAGAAAAGGTTATCAAAAGATGAATGGTCATCGCGACTATTTAACTCAAATAAAAATTGATAGCATTCAATAGTTTTTTAGAAAGAGAAATAAATTAGTAATAACCGTTTAAAAAAAATATAGTATGGCTCATAAGAAAGGTGTCGGAAGTTCTAGTAACGGTCGTGAATCAGAAAGTAAACGTTTGGGCGTTAAAATATATGGTGGTCAAAGCTGTATAGCCGGTAACATCATCGTTCGTCAACGTGGTACTGTACACAATCCTGGTAAAAACGTAGGTATGGGAAAAGATCATACTTTGTATGCTCTTATCGATGGTACAGTAGAATTCAGAAAAGGACGTCAAGACAGATCTTTTGTATCTGTAGTTCCGGCTGAATAATTATAAAAACGAAGTCGTTTCATTGAGAAATCTCCTTTCTCATTTATTAATAGAGGTTGCTTTTATTTAAGGGCAACCTCTTTTTTATAATACATACTCTTTAACTATGCAAAAAGTTTTTTCGATACCTCAGATACGAGAGGCCGACAGATATACTATAGAAAATGAGCCTATAGCTTCGGTCGATTTGATGGAGCGTGCCGCACGGGCGTGTTATACTTGGATGGTGTCTAATATCAAAGATTTGGATACCGCTAAAGTTATGGTTGTGTGTGGAATGGGCAATAATGGTGGCGACGGATTGGCATTGGCAAGGATGTTTGCCCAAGCCGGAATAGGGGTGGAGGTATATATCGTGGCCCTTTCCGATAAAGGCTCGTCGGATTTCGAAATTAATAAGAAAAGGCTGTCGCAGGTAGACGGTGTGGAGGCAAAATATATCTACTCCGTTTCGGATTTCGACTTGGCGCCTGCCACAACGATAGTTATCGATGCTATTTTGGGTAGCGGACTCACTCGTTCGATAGAAGGCGAACTTGAGGCTATTGTAAAAAAGATAAATTCCTTCGATGCTCTAAAGATAGCTATAGATATGCCATCGGGATTATTTGCCGACAAATCCTCAGTGGGTAATATGGTCTTCAGAGCTCATCATACTCTCACGTTTCAGTTTCCTAAATTGCCATTCTTTTTTTCCGAAAACGAACAGTTTGTGGGAGAATTTCATGTTTTGGATATATCTCTACACAAGACTTATATTGCCGAAACCTCTACATCTATTTATTATGTCGATGTTCCGGATATTCCTCAGAGTATGATTTCTCGTCCGAAGTTTTCTCATAAGGGTACATTTGGGCATGCTTTGCTTATTGCAGGGTGTTTTGGTAAGATGGGAGCTGCCATATTTGCGGCTAAGGCCTGTATGTATATGGGTGTGGGATTACTTACAGTGCATCTGCCTTATGATGCAGTAGGGTGTATGCAAATGGCATTTCCCGAAGCTATGGTTTCTATAGATAAGGGTAATGATATATTTACTTCGTTGCCAGTAGAATTGGATAAATATAATGCTGCCGGTGTAGGGCCGGGATTGGGGACTGACGAGAAATCTGTTTCGGCCTTAAAGAAATTTCTTGTCGAGTGGAATAAGCCTTTGATACTTGATGCTGATGCTCTCAATATGATAGCAATGGATAAGGAAGAGATGTTGCCGCTGTTGAAACCCAATACCATTATTACTCCGCATGTAAAAGAGTTTAAACGTTGGGTAGGAGAGTGGAGTAATGATTTTGAACGCTTGGAAAAACAAAAAACGTTGGCAAAAGATTATGGTATTATAGTGGTATTGAAGGGCGCTAACACCTCTATATGTTGTCCCGATGGTGAAGTGTATTTTAATTCCACAGGTAATCCGGGTATGGCTACGGGTGGCAGTGGCGATGTACTTACAGGTATCATTACCTCGTTGTTGGCTCAAGGTGTAAATGCCAAACAAGCGGCGATATTTGGAGTCTATCTTCATGGTATGGCAGGCAATATTGCAGCTTCCGATGTCGGAATGGTGTCAATGACAGCATCGGATATATGCGATGGAATAAAGAAAGCAACCAAACTTCTGGAATAAAGGTATCTGACTTTTTGATTTTTAACTTGTAAAAAAAATATCTATCCATATATTGTTCTATAATGCAATTTTGTCTTGTCTCGAAATAGATCTACATCTAAATTGAATATAAGACGAGTTTGTTTACGTAAGTGATACGTTATAGAAATTGCCTATAAAACAAACAAGGCAACGATGGTTTTGACATGTTGCCTTGTTTAGTATTGTTATTCCGTGTGTTTGGAAAAATTATTTCTTGCTTTCTTTGCTCCAGCTGTCTTTTAGGGTACAAGCACGGTTGAATACCAAATGTTCCGGAGTAGAGTCCTTATCTACGCAGAAGTAACCCAGCCTTTCGAACTGCATTTTGTCCATAACTTGAGCTTTAGCCAATTCCGGTTCCAATTTACAGTTTTGCAATACTTGTAGCGAATCTGGGTTTATGTTGTCCAAGAATGTTTGTCCTTCTTCCACCTCTTCGGGATTTTCTTTTGAGAACAGGCGGTCGAACAAGCGTACTTCGGCATCTACTGCATGTTGTGCCGATACCCAGTGGATTGTTCCTTTCACCTTTCTACCATCAGGAGAGTTTCCTCCCTTCGAAGCAGGGTCGTAGCTACAACGTAGTTCCACTATGTTGCCTTCGGCATCCTTTATCACCTCGTCGCATTTTATAAAGTAGGCATAACGTAGGCGTACCTCTTGACCCGGTGCCAGACGGAAATATTTCTTAGGCGGATTTTCCATAAAGTCGTCGCGTTCGATGTATATCTCGCGGCTGAAAGGCACAAGGCGTGTTCCTGCACTTTCGTCTTCGGGGTTATTTATAGCTGTTAGATTTTCTACTTGATTTTCGGGATAGTTTGTTATCACCACTTTAAGAGGATTAAGCACTGCCATCATACGTGGAGCCACCTTGTTGAGGTGTTCTCTTAATGAGAATTCCAACAAAGAATAGTCTATCACATTGTCTCGTTTAGCCACACCTATGCGTTCGCAGAAATTGCGGATAGATTCGGGGGTGTAACCTCTTCTGCGGAAACCACAGATGGTAGGCATACGTGGGTCGTCCCAACCGTTTACATGGTTTTCTTTTACCAATTGTAGAAGTTTACGTTTGCTCATAACGGTGTAGTTGATGTTTAAGCGTGCAAACTCGTATTGATGCGATGGGAATATATTAAGTTTTTCGATAAACCAGTCGTATAACGGACGGTGGATGTCAAACTCCAAAGTGCATATAGAGTGAGTTATGTTTTCGATACTGTCGCTTTGACCATGAGCGTAGTCGTACATCGGATATATATTCCATTTATTACCTGTGCGGTGGTGTTCGGCATGCAGGATACGATACATGATAGGATCGCGGAATTGCATGTTGGGATGAGCCATATCTATTTTGGCACGCAAAACCTTAGAGCCATCGGCAAATTCGCCGTTCTTCATACGTTCAAAAAGGTCGAGGTTTTCCTCCACGCTGCGGTCGCGGTAGGGACTGTTGGTTCCCGGAACGGTAACAGTTCCACGGTTTTTGCGTATTTCTTCTAGCGATTGGTCGTCCACGTAGGCCAGTCCGTTCTTTATCATTTCTACAGCCCACAAATAAAGCTGGTCGAAGTAGTCGGAGGCATAAAATACGTTTGCCCATTCAAAGCCAAGCCATTTTACGTCTTCCATTATGGATTCAACATACTCTGTATCTTCTTTTACGGGGTTGGTATCGTCGAAACGTAGGTTGGTTTTGCCACCATATTTCTTGGCCAATCCAAAGTTTAAGCAAATGGATTTGGCATGGCCGATATGCAAGTAGCCGTTAGGTTCGGGGGGAAAACGTGTCAGTATTGATTTGTGTTTGCCACTCGATAAATCATTTTCTATTATCTCTTCCAAAAAATTGAGAGATCTGCCTTCGGTGTTGTCAATATTTTCTGCCATTCTTTATTTGTGTTTGATGTTGTGAATGTCCGTTTACGTTGCATATACACTATCAACAAAACTATTTGAATTATGTTTAAACGGCGTAAGATGTTAATTGTGTTATGCTTAATGCCTATCGCCACTGTAGCGAAATATGTGCAAATATACGTTTTTTTTCGATATTGCGAAAATATTTTTTATAATGTGGTGCCAAATAATTTATATAGGCAACTTCTAAGAACTATTTTGTAGGTGATTTGAGCTTTGCTACACAGTACCACAAGACAACGAGACAGCTAGTAGGGCGGTAGCCGGCTCACGTCTCATGGCCATTGCTCACAACTCGTAGTCTGCGAAGCAAAAGCGGAGAATAATATGAGTCTCAAAAACCACTATTTTCCATATAGTTATAGTGCATTTCTTGTCGATATTTCGAGGTTATATTTGTGCTTGTTTGGGTCATATTTTCGTTGGTTTTCGGTTTACAAAGTTACGGATTTATTTTGATATAGACACGTTTTGTCCTGACTTTTGTATGAAATATTTTGTACCTTGATGCCGTACAAACTACATCCCGAGGGGAATTTATCTACATCCCGATGTAGTTTCATCTACATCACGAGGGAATTTTGAGGTGGTATATCAGCCGAAAATTGACGGTATACCATTATTCCAGTTACACCCTATCGTGAATAGATTTATGATAGGGTATGAATAAAATCGTCGGTATTGGTCTTTTGTTGATGATACTCCAAAAATAGATGTTTGTTGTGGGTTTTCACATTTTTCCATTGCAAGTTTGCCACATCACTGAATCGCAGTCCTGTACTGCACGAAAAAAGAAACATATTCTTAATATTGTCGTATTTTTTGGGCATGGCTGTAGAAAACAACCGTTTCAACTCTCGTTCGGTAAGGAACGACTTCTTGCTTTGTTCGCGTTTGGGTCGCTTAAGCAATTTCTAAAAATTGCTTTGCAGGTGATTTGCGGAATTTTCTTAGGATGATTT
>JAFZFU010000038.1 GCA_017555745.1 Bacteroidales bacterium | reverse complement strand
CCAAATCGCTACCATATTTTTCGGCAACTTTGCTTGCTAAACTGTCTGTAGCACGTCCCGAAAATATACATACCTGATCCTTAGTGGCTAACTGCATGTTATTGGTATTTTTGACTTTGCAAAATTACTACTTTTTTTTCATTCTACGAAAAAAAAATCAAATTTTATTTGGTCAGTTCAAAAAAAGTTCGTAATTTTGCAATCGCAAATGAGGCAAAAGACAGCCTTTGATACGATGCCCAGGTGGCGGAATTGGTAGACGCGTTGGTCTCAAAAACCAATGAGGTTACACTCGTGCCGGTTCGATCCCGGCCCCGGGTACTGAAAGGAGAAAAAGAAATTTTTCTCCTTTTTTTTTATTTATTCACACAACAATCCCCCACCAATAACTACCTCAATATCATCAACTAGAATCTTTGCTAATACCATACGGCGAGAGTAACAAAATTACCTAACGAGGTTTCCATTTATACATCACGAGAAAGAAAATAAAACATCGCGATTTGTTTTTAGACGGATTTGCATAAATATTGCAACGGCATTGCAACACTATTGCAAAATCGCCATAAAACTACTTATCTTTCTAAATTACAAAAAGATATATCGAAATTGTATAAAAATACCGATTTTAGCGCCAAAATTCGATGAAATTCATCTTTTTTCTTTCTTTTTGGCACAAAATATTTTTATTCCGATTTTCTTATTTTTTCTTTTTTCAAACGATCTTGGTACTCTACCGATGCGGTAAAAAATACATCGCCACTCGAATTAAGAGCTGTTTCTACCGAATCTTGAATAACACCGACAATAAAACCTACCGCAACCGCTTGCATAGCCACATCGTTGCCGATGCCGAAAAACGAACATGCCATAGGTATAAGCAACAGCGAGCCTCCTGCCACTCCCGATGCTCCACAAGCGCCCAATGTAGCTATAATACTAAGAAATATTGCCGAAGCAAATGTAACTTCGATACCCAATGTGTGGGCAACGGCAAGCGAAAACACCGTTATGGTAACAGCGGCACCATCCATATTAATAGTGGAGCCGAGCGGAATACTTATGGAATAAAAATCCTCATCGAGGCCGAGTTTCTTACACAACGCAAGATTGATAGGAATATTGGCAGCCGACGACCTTGTAAAAAAGGCATTAAGTCCACTCTCTTTCAAACATGTAAACAACAGTGGATAAGGATTTTTCTTTATCATCAAAAACGAAATAAAGGGGTTAAAGATGAAAGTATTGACCAACATACAGCCCACAAGCAAGAGCAAAAGATGCCCGTAAGTAGTAAACACCTCTACCCCATTGGTGGACACAGTGGTAAACACAAGACCCAATATCCCGAAAGGAGCAAATTGTATTATCCATTTAACTATCTGAGATACCACTTCCGACAAATCCTGAACCACAGATATCGTTTCCTTGCTTGCAATCATTTTCAAGGCAACACCCATCAATATTGCCCAAAACAATATACCTATATAATTGGCATTGGCAATAGCCGAAATAGGATTAGCCACCATGTTTGTAAGCAAATTGCTAAACACATCTGCTAATGAAGCTGTAGATTCTGATGAGGTTGACACATCGCTAAGTTGGAGAGTTACAGGAAACAACATGCTTGCTACTACAGCACACAACGCTGCTACAAAGGTACTTAGCAAGTATCTGAATATAACATTGCGAAAGCGACTACCCAACTTACTGCTTGCTTTGGCAATAGAAGCCATCACCAACACTGCCACCAACACGGGTGCTATAGCTTTTAAAGCACTGACAAACAAAGTACCGAGAATGCCTATGGCCGAAGCCGAAGGCACCAACAAACCCAAAACACTTCCCAACACAAGTCCAATCACTATACGTAACACCAAACTTGTTTCTGTCCATTTTTTCAATAAATCACTCATATCTTTATTCAATTTAATTCCTATAAATAAATATATTACATACCATTTAGATAAAATATTTCTATTTTACGAAAAGGCAAAGATAGCAATAATTTTGCAATATCGAAAGAGTAACACCGCTTTTATTTTCGGCAATATCATTTTACGAATAGCCGTTATGCAGCCCCACAACATCTCAAACAATATAAAAAAACATTAACACTATAAGTAATTTATGCTATATTAACAACAACTTATTTAACTCGAGAATTCGCGTATTTGCTTGTCAAAATATCGCAACCTCCGTAAAATGCAAGTAAAAAGAGTTATCATTTCTACTTTCCTGATTACCAATAATATTTATTTTTTACATTAGCTTCTAAAAAACAAACAACTATGCACCAAAAGTGCGAATATGGCACTCAGCATACACAACTCACGTAGTTTTGATACCTAAGTCGCGTACTTTTCAAAACAAAGTCGCGTGGTTTCAGAAACAACATCACGTAGTTTTTATCACAAAGTCGCGTAGTTTTTGCCATTTCATCAGCATAGAAGATCAAAGCATTTAACACATCTCTCCCCTATTTTAACATTATCACAGTTTTTATACCCATATCCGAGCCAAAACATCCACCATCAAACAATATTTTTATCCGACAAACGTTTGCTTAACTATTAACACTATAAACAAATAATAATATGAGAAACAAACTAATAATCATTGCGGCAATATTTGCGTTTGCCGCTAGTGCCAATGCACAAAACGCCGACGAAGCCAAGAATGTACTGCGACTATGTCGCGAAAAATGCCAATCCATCAAAGGCGGGCACTACGAGGTGGAATACCGAAATAAGCCGATGGACTTTGCCGATACCTCAACCATCCGACTAATCTGCGACTACAAAAAACAACCCTCCGACAAGGTGTTCAAAAAACTTTTTGCCACCGGCATAGAACGAGAAGGCAGGACCAGTTATCACATCTACACGGGCAAGGAATACATTCTCTGCTACAACAACGAAGCAACTATCATGGCGTGCGACCGCTGGATTAACGACATAATGGCAATACGTTACAGTGAAAAATTCTACGAAGTGCTTACAGAACCCGACGCCTCGCCAATGCCAAGCGACGATGCCTTGGCCAACGCTCTAAT
Organism: Bacteroidales bacterium; assembly: GCA_017555745.1. Classification (GTDB taxonomy): domain Bacteria; phylum Bacteroidota; class Bacteroidia; order Bacteroidales; family P3; genus HGM05376. The sequence continues at coordinate 8,847 of JAFZFU010000038.1, read as the reverse complement.
AACATACAGCCTTACGGAAACTACACTCGATGGCAAACCATGCTACACAGTGGATTGTGTACGAACGAAATTCGAACCTAATATGTTTGGAATGCAAACAATTCGCATCTATAAACAAATATTGATAGACCGTGAAAGCTACCTACCGTTACAAATCACCTCGGTAATAGATATAAAAGAAGGCGAGGATACACTATGCCAATACGAGCAATACAAGCTACTGTCCTTCGACAGTACTATCAACGAAAGCCGCTTTACACTTGATGCAATCCCGGCCGGAGCTACAATGATGGACTACGTACCCGACGATGAAGTCGAACCCCTAAGCAAAGGTAAAAAGGCTCCCAAATGGACATTACCCACCCTTGCGGGCGACACCATAAGACTGAGCGACTTCCGTGGCAAAGTTGTCCTTGTCGATTTCTTCTACCGCAAATGTGCCCCCTGCAACGCCGCAATGCCCGTGCTGCAACGTTTGCATGAAAAATACAAGGACCAAGGGCTGGCTGTTATAGGCATCGACCCCATCGACGACCCAGTGAAAGACGACATGGCCGACTTTCTAGCCAAACGCGGAATCGACTACACGGTAGTTTTCTCCAGTCGCAACCTACCGCAAGAGTACCATGTAACCGGCTACCCAACCCTCTTCTTCATCAACGCCAAAGGCAGGATAGAAAAAGTTCACGAGGGTTTTTCCCAAACAATGGAGGAGGAAATAGAAAAACAGATTCAGAAGATGCTGAAAAAGTAATAAGGTAATATGAGAAACAAACTAATAATCATTGCGGCAATATTTGCGTTTGCCGTCGGTGCCAATGCACAAAACGCGGACGAAGCCAAGAATGTACTGCGACTATGTCGCGAAAAATGCCATTCTATTAAAGGAGGACACTACGAGTCCGAATACCGGACAAAGTACATGGACTTTAAAGACACCATATCCAGTATCCTATCCTGCGACTTCGTAAAAGACAGCACCGACAAGGTGTTCGGCAAACGTTTCCACTCTATCGAAAAATACCCGAATTGGACACGCTACTCCATCAACACTGACAAAGAGTTTGCATACGGCAACGACAAGGAACTGGAACGCCTACCACATTTCCCTTGGATAAGAGTGACAAAGTCATTACGCCACAACTTCGAATTCTACGAACCCCTTACAAACCCGGACAACTCTGTACTGCCAAACGGCAATTCTCCGGACGACAGCTTAGTTGTCTACAGTCTCACTGACACCATGCTCGACGGCAAAGCATGCTACGACATTACTCGCTTAGATACAACACGCGAGCAAGATATATTTGGTGGCACATGGTTACGCAACGAAAAGCGGATTTGGATAGACAAGCAGACCTACCTGCCAATACAATTTTACACCGTTCAGGTTTTGGTGGAAGGCAAGGACACGCTATGCCAATACACGTATGACAAACTGCTGAGCTTCGACACCACCATCAACTATAGCCGTTTCACACTGGAAAGTCTCCCCGACGAAATGATAGTGATAGATTACGTTCCGGAGAAATCTATCAAACCTCTTGGTCGTGGAAAGCGTGCTCCCGAATGGACACTGCCTACCATATCGGGCGACAGCATAAGCCTCGCCGACCTGCGTGGCAAGGTTGTACTTATCGACTTCTTCTACAAGGCATGTGCTCCATGCTGTGCTGCACTGCCCACACTGCAGCGTATGCACGAAAAATACAAGGACCAAGGCGTGGTTGTCATAGGCATAGACCCCTACGACGACCCTGTCAAAGCAGACATGGCCGACTTCATAGAAAAACGCTCTGTGGGCTACACTGTGGTTTTCTCCGACCGCGAATTACCGCAAAAGTACCGTGTAACCAGCTACCCAACCCTCTTCTTTATCAACGAGAAAGGCAAGATAGTGAAATATCACGAAGGTTTCTCCGCCTCCATGGAAGAGGAAGTAGAAAAACAAATTCAGAAGATGCTGAAAAAGTAATAAGGTAAAAATACTTTCAAATATGAGAAACAAACTAATAATCATTGTGGCAATATTTGCATTTGCCACCGGTGCCAATGCACAAAACTCCGACGAGGCCAAAAACGTAATACGACAATGTCGCGAAAAATGCCAATCCATCAAAGGCGGACACTACGAGTCCGAATACCGGATAAAGTACATGGGCAGCAAGGATACCTCATCTTGTATCCTCTCCTGCGACTTCGTGAAGGACACCACCGACAAGGTGTTTGGTAAACGTTTCCACTCTATCGAGAAATACCCAACTTGGACACGCTACTCCATCTACACTGACGAAGAGTTTGCTCACGGCAGCGACAAGGAACTAGAACGCATGCCTCGTATTGCTTGGGAAAGAAAGATAGAAGCCATACGCCACAACTTCGAATTCTACGAACCCCTGACAGATCAAGACATTTACTTACTGCCAAACGTCGACTCGCCAGACGACAGCTTAGTTACCTACAGCCTAGCCGATACCACCATCGACAGCAAAGCGTGCTACGACGTTATTTGCCTAAATACAACGCCTAAGCGGGATATATTTGGCGGCACATGGTTACGCAACGAAAGGAGGATTTGGATAGACAAGCAGACATATTTACCTATACAATTTTACACGGTTCAAGTTCTGTTAGAAGACAAGGACACGCAATGCCAATACACGTATGACAAACTGCTGAGCTTCGACACCACCATCAACTATAGCCGTTTCACACTGGAAAGCCTACCTGCCGAAATGATAGTGAAAGACTACAAACCAAGAAAATCCGTCAAGCCACTTGGCCGTGGTAAGCCTGCTCCCGAATGGACATTGCCCACCCTTTCGGGCGACAGCATAAGCCTAGCTGACCTGCAAGGCAAGGTTGTACTTCTCGACTTCTTCTACAAAGGATGTGCCCCCTGCGGTGCCGCAATGCCCGTGCTGCAACGTTTGCATGAAAAATACAAGGACCAAGGGCTGGCTGTTATAGGCATAGACCCCTACGACGACCCTGTCAAAAACGAAATGACCGACTTCTTAGAGAAACGCTCTGTGGGCTACACTGTGGTTTTCTCCGACCGCGAATTACCGCAAAAGTACCGTGTAACCAGCTACCCAACCCTCTTCTTCATCAACCGCGAAGGCAAGATAGTGAAATATCACGAGGGTTTCTCCCAAACAATGGAGCAGGAACTGGAAAAACAGATTCAGAAGATGCTGAAAAAGTAACAACATATAAGCATTTCTAAATATGAAGAAAAAATATATAAAAGTAGGGAAATTTACAACAATAACGGTGGCAATGTTTATCATCGTCACCATTACCTCCTGCAACAATAGTGAATCTTCAAAACCTAATACTACAACTAAAAACAACCTACCTATAAATACAAAAACAATAGCAGCCAAAAAAAATTCCTACAAAAACAACAAATCTACAGAACTTAACACACCAACCAACAACGCTCAACTTATAGGAAGATGGCAAACTGTCGATGTATTTACAAAGTGGATTAGCGAAGATGTCGGTTATGGCTCATTCAAAGGAAACACCTATGTTGATACAAATACAGCCAATCTCATAGCTCTAAATTTTATAGATACCACAACTGTATTTGTTACATTTCGCACATACGTTGACGCACCAATAAATCCCTACATAGTTGATACCGACACAACAAAGTATTTAAGAAACGAAAATTATTTATGGATAGATAATCTCATTCTTTCCAATGATATGGAAATAACCAAGCTAACAAGCGACACATTGGTACTAAAATGCTACGAACAACAAGAAGAATTCCACAATATGGTGACTTACACGATGAAAAGAAAATAAACAACAATTATTCTACAAAACTTAAGAGCCGAAACTATTACTAGTTTCGGCTCTTTTATAACAGCAATTATGCACCATACTTGTAGAGAATTATTACACAAAGAGTCGTCAAAACCCTCCAAAAAACACGCTTAAAAAGATTCTATTTACCGTTAAAAAGATTTTGTGTAACGACCTAACGCTCGATAGTTTTCCCCGATAATTCAAGTTTATTTTCTCGATAATGGTTTTTCTTTTGTTTCATATAGCACATCAATAACAGATATATCTTATTACGGTATCCTATATATATAATTTGTGGAAATAATTTCATAGAACCACACATCTCATCTACATAAAAACTTCATTTAGAATAAAAGCAAAATCAACAACACTATAGATTTCCACCCTAAAGTAAAAAAAGAGAGCACCCACATTGTGAGTACTCTCTTTAGTGTATATAAACTATTGAGTTTTATTTACCTTCGCTCAATTTTTTGTAGCCATTGTAACGCCATTCAGCGTTCTTTTGGGTAGCTTCGAACAATTGCTCTGCTTCTTCTGGAAATGTTTTCATCAACGAGTTGTAACGAACTTCACCTATAAAGAATTCCAATGTTACGACAAGACAGATTAAGAACATCATTATTGACAATTTCTACCACTTGTAATTTCGAATTGCATTGTAGGAGTTATTTCTATACTACTATCCACATAAAAACGTATCCGTACATTATTAGCTTTATACATAAGTTTGGTCAAATTTGATATTTTATCAATATCAAACTCATATCTTGCAATAGGATTTCCTTTTTCATTTACAAGTGTTATACTTATTCCATTTGTTCTGATATTTTCATCAATGATTATTTCACCATTATTGTTACGTTCAATATGAATTTCTTTCATGACGTTCAAAGTTTAATTAATACTAATTTTACAATACAAAGTTAAAGCAAGTTTTTTGTTTCACGAAGAAAAAGATTTTTTTTTAAGAATCAAAGTAATTTTGCACACACTTAATGTAGTAAAAAAGTTTTTGTCCGCGCATTGGATCTTCATCAAACCAACTCATTACCTTCTCTTTTTTAGAATTGATTTCGTCTTTCATTTGTTCAAATATACATTCTCTTATATGCTCTATTGATGTATCATTTTGAAAGTCGTATTCATTAACCATATCCCAAAACTCTTTTTTATCTTCGTCGGATACTGATAATACCCATTGTTCATAACATTCCTTGTTTTTTATCCATTCTTCATAATCTTCCATTTCATCAACAAGTAAATCTCGCTTGGGGATTTCTTGTGCATAAGGGAACTCTTCTATCGGTTGAAAATATTCTATATTCGGTTGGCGAAGAATCTCCTCTATAGGGTTTTCGACTTTCCATTCAAAGAACTTCAGTATGCGAGGGTAATAATCGTGATAGTAGGCTTTTAATTCTTTTATACAATATTCTTCATCTTTCTGCCATTGTTCGAATTTATCAAGCACGATATTTTTTTCATTACACCTATACTCCCATTCGTAATCAAAATAGAGCCATGCCCAAAAAATTTGTACCTTAAGAGGATTGTCTTTTATCCATTGTCTATATCGCTCTTGCAACTCATTATAATACTCCTCATCTTCTTCATCATAATATTCCTCATCCTCATAATATTCTTCTTTCCAAGAGGACTGTTCATATCTCTGACGTTCCCATTCTTTATCGGCTTCATCCATTAAATATTCGAGGTATTCTTCCTCATCATGAAAACCATCCTCTAACATTGAATCTTCAAAACTCATATCATCTATTTTATCGTTAGTAATTTAAAAATATGGAGGCCTTTCGACCTCCATATTTCAGCTTTCTATATTGAGTTTTATTTACCTTCGCTCAATTTTTTGTAGCCATTGTAACGCCATTCAGCGTTCTTTTGAGTAGCTTCGAACAATTGTTCTGCTTCTTCAGGGAATGTTTTCATCAACGAGTTGTAACGAACTTCTCCCATAATGAATTCGCGGAATTTACTCCAATCCGGTTCTTTGCTATCCAAGTGGAAACCGTTTTGACCTGTTTCTTCTTCAGCCGGGTTGAAATGCCACAAGTGCCAGTATCCGCAATCAACAGCCATCTTTTCTTCGTTTTGTGTACGTCCCATACCGGTTTTGATACCATGGTTGATACATGGAGCGTAGCAGATGATTAATGATGGTCCGTCGTAAGCTTCAGCTTCTTTTATTACTTTGAAGTATTGAGCTTGGCTTGCACCCATAGCTACTTGTGCTACGTATACGTATCCGTAAGATTTAGCAATCATACCAAGGTCTTTCTTACGTATTTTCTTACCCGAAGTAGCAAACTTAGCTACAGCACCTGCAGGAGTAGATTTAGACGATTGTCCACCGGTGTTACTGTAAACTTCGGTATCTACTACTACTACGTTTACATTTTCGCCGCTAGCCAATACGTGATCTAAGCCACCAAATCCGATATCGTAAGCCCAACCGTCGCCACCAAATATCCATTGAGATTTCTTAGCCAAGTGATGTTTCATATCAACTATTTGTTTGCAATAGTTGCAATCACATTTTTCAGCCAAAGGAATAATTTGATCGCCAATACGTTTGCTTTCCAAAGTATTTTCACGGTTATCTATCCATTGTTGGAATAGAGCTTTAAGTTCAGCCGAACAGCAGTTGCATTCAGCTATAGCTTCACGCATTATGCGTTCCAAACGATCGCGCATTTTGCGAGTAGCAGTAACCATACCTAAACCAAACTCAGCATTGTCTTCGAACAACGAGTTAGCCCAAGCAGGACCAAATCCACTACGATAGTTCTTACAATATGGAGTAGCAGGAGCTGAACCACCATAGATAGAAGAACAACCTGTAGCGTTAGCTACCATCATTTGTTCGCCGAACAATTGAGTGATACATTTAATATATGGAGTTTCACCACAACCGGCACAAGCTCCGGAGAACTCGAACAATGGTTGTGCAAATTGACTGTTCTTAACGTTAGCAGTCTTATCTATTAAGTTGTCTTTGTAAGTAACTTTACTTTGAGCGTAATCCCAATTTTCAGCTTCAGCCATTTGACTTTCCAATGGTTTCATTACCAAAGCTTTTTCTTTAGCAGGACATACGTCGGCACAATTGCCGCAACCTGTACAGTCTAATACAGATACTTGCATACGGAAATGCATACCGGCCAATTCCTTAGGAGCTTTAATATCTATAGTAGTCATACCGGCAGGAGCGTTTTGCTTTTCAGCATCGGTCATAACTGCAGGACGGATAGCAGCATGAGGACATACTAAAGAACATTGGTTACATTGGATACAGTTTGCAGAGTTCCATTCAGGAACTAATGTAGCTACACCACGTTTTTCGTAAGCAGTAGTACCTGCAGGGAATGTACCATCTTCGTATCCTTTGAATGCACTTACAGGTAAGTCGTTACCACATTGTGCAACCATTGGACGCATAACTTTAGCTATGAATTCAGGATCGTTTTCTTTTACTTCTACTTTGAAGTCTGTAGTGCAAGGAAGAGTAGCCCATTCAGCAGGAATTTCTACTTTTACTATTTCGCCACCACGATCTACTGCAGCGTAGTTTTTGTTAACAACGTCTTCACCTTTACGTCCGTAAGACTTAACGATGAATTTCTTCATTTGTTCTACAGCTACTTCGTAAGGTATAACTTCAGATATTTTGAAGAATGCCGATTGAAGGATAGTATTTGTACGGTTACCCAAACCTATTTCAGCAGCTATCTTTGTAGCATCGATGATGTACATAGTGATATTCTTTTCTGCCAAATATTTCTTTACAAAGTCAGGTAAATTTTTCTTAGTTTCTTCAACATTCCATGGAGAGTTGTAAAGGAAAGTACCATTTTCTTTCAAACCACGCAAACAGTCGTATTTACGCAAGTAAGAAGGAACGTGAACAGCCACAAAATCAGGAGTACCTACCAAGTAAGGAGCTGGAAGTGGTTGGTCGCCAAAACGAAGGTGTGAACAAGTGTAACCACCGGATTTCTTACTATCGTAGTCGAAATAAGCTTGGCTGTATTTATCAGTGTTGTCACCAATAATTTTGATAGAGTTTTTGTTAGCACCAACAGTACCATCAGCACCCAAACCATAGAAACGAGCTTCGAAAGTTCCTTTTGGAAGGATAGATATTTCAGGAATGATAGGCAACGATTTGAAAGTAACGTCGTCAACTATACCTATAGTGAATTGGTTCTTTGGTTCTTCTGCTTTCAAGTTGTTGAATACAGAAATGATGTGAGCAGGAGTTGTATCTTTCGAAGACAAACCATAACGACCACCAATTATCAAAGGTTTGCGTTCAGCTGGAATATCTTTGCAAGTAGCGAAAGCTTCAACTACATCCATGTACAATGGGTCACCATTAGCACCAGGTTCTTTTGTTCTGTCAAGAACGCAAATACGTTCTACTGTTTCAGGAATAACAGCACCTAAGTATTTAACTGAGAATGGACGATACAAGTGTACAGTTACCACACCTGTCTTTTCGCCTTGAGCGTTTAGGTGATCAACAACAGTTTTTATAGTTTCTGTTACCGAACCCATAGCTACTATAATGTTTTTAGCATCTTTAGCACCGTAGTAAACAAAAGGAGCGTATTCTCTTCCGCATATAGCACTGATTTGTTTCATATAATCAGCTACTATGTCAGGAATAGCATCATAATATTTGTTTTGACCTTCGCGAGTTTGGAAATATACGTCGCTGTTTTGAGCAGTACCGCGAGTTACTGGATGTTCTGGGTTAAGAGCATTTTCGCGATAAGCTTTCAAAGCGTCTTGGTCAATAAGTTTTGCCAATTCGTCTTGGTCAGCAGCTTCTATTTTTTGAATTTCGTGAGAAGTACGGAAACCATCAAAGAAGTGTAAGAAAGGCACACGACCCTTGATAGCAGCCAAGTGAGCAATAGGAGCTAAATCCATAACTTCTTGTACAGAAGCAGTTGAAAGCATAGCAAAACCTGTTTGACGAGCAGACATAACGTCGGCGTG
>JAFZFU010000037.1 GCA_017555745.1 Bacteroidales bacterium | reverse complement strand
ATTCACCGGGTTCCAAGCACAATAAGCATAAGGAGACAAACCAAGGTACTTATCCGCCATAGGATCCACACTAAGCCAACCAGTCAAAATATCGGAATCGTAATACCGTGCTCCGAAGTAGGAAAAGCCTGTCTCTGAATCCCTTTCTTTCCCGGTAAAGGATTGAGGGTATTTTGTTGTTATATTTTGATAATAATTACGTATAGTTTTATACATCATGGGCTATATAATTTTTCTCTTTTGGTATAATTGGTAATTTTTTTCTTTTTTTCCTTATTTTCTTATCCGATATTTTATCACTGAGAGTATCCTTTCTTTTCACAAACACCATTTCGCCAAATATTACATTTACACTATCTGGAATTCCACACAATATTTTATATGTAGTGTATGCTCTAACTTCTACCTTTAAAGTATCAGGTATGCCTCCGCAACCATCATAATATGGTGGAGTTAAAATAGGCTCTCTGTAGTGAAATCGAGTTACAAATCTAGTATTTTCGAATGCCAAATGTCTAAAACAAAGTTTGTACATACTTTCGGAATATTCAGCTACATAATTTTCTCCTTTAAAATATTCTACCTCTGAAATAGAAGTATCTATTACTGCTACCAAACTTTGTCGAAAAAAAGGCATTCCTGCAGAATCATATCTCGGTACTATTTCGAGACGATGAGTATAAGCTGTTTCTGCAAATACCTCACTGAATGCCAAATTTACATAGAATATACTATCTCGATATTCAAAAGGAGAAAGCATGTCATAATAGCTGATAAACACACCATATTCTTTCGACATCTCGGAATCATATGAACAAGTCTCTGTAAAACCACCTCCTTTAGGCAAACAACTTTTTATGCTAAAAGAAATACACGATGTTAATATTACTATAAAAATTCTTTTCATCATTTCTTACCTGTTCTTTTTACTATTCTACCATTTGGATTGGAATACATTATATTACGATACATCGGAAATGGCATAATATTATCTTCTATATTTTTTAATAGATGGGTAAATGGTAAAGTAGTGTGCAGGGGACTACCTGTGGAAAAAGGATTGCCATCAGTATTTACCCCGGCTGCAATCAATGAATTATTTACAGCTTGAGCACAATTGTTTAACAGTAAATTATAGTCTTCTTTTAATTCTTTTGTCATAGTTTCTCGAATAATCTTATCTTGAGCAGGGCTAGTAGGTAAAATATACGCTTCTGTATAATAAGGATTTTTATCTGTGTCATCAAGTTTATAAGTATCAATAAACTTTTGAACAGATTCATAAGGTCCTACTTCTACTTGATTCGGAGTTCCTAATACGGACTTGCCTTCACCATCTCTAGAATAAAGATACCAATTATTATCATCTCCTTCACCTTGAACAAGTATTGCCATATGTCCAACGTAAGGAAATCTATCATCAACTAGCAGTACTGCACAACTATCCCCATTTGGGTCTACAACTCGAATAGGATTTAATGCACAATAGTTGTACGGCGACAAAGATGGATATTTATCCGCAAGCGGATCTACACTTAACCACCCCGTCATCAAATCCGAATCGTAATATCGTGCTCCGAAGTAGGAAAAGCCTGTCTCTGAGTCTCTTTCTTTCCCGGTAAAAGGTTGAGAGTATTTTTGATTGTATTTCAGTTGGTTTTGAGGCATTATTTATTCATTTTATTACTAATAGCTATTAATTGTTTTGCCACTCCTGATTTCTTTAATTCCATAGTGTAAAGATATTCCTCTTTGAATAATTTTCTTTTATTAAGAGGAACTTCGAGTGTATTATTGGTAACATCAAGTAAAACCTTTATTATTTCTATTATTATTTCTTGATACCAGCCACCACTTCTTAAAAATAATACAAACTTATGATTTGAGTATATTCGTATGCATGTTTCGTCTGGAAAGTATCCTGCGTAAGTAAATGTCTTTACTGCAAATGATAAATCATTATAAGAAATCGAAATACTTTTGTTTATAACAAAGTACTTAGCATAAGTGATGGTTAAAGACTTTTCATCAAAGAATAATTCATATGCAAGATATTTATGTTTACGGAAATAGGATATAATTTTGGGTAAAAATAGGACAAAACAAGTTGCATATATAATCATTATTACCTTAAGTAAAGAATCACCTTCATTATAGTTGGCAAAAACCGCCATAGTTAATAATGGAATACCTAGTTTTAATTCTCTAACAATATCTCCTAAAAACATTTGTATAAAATTCTTATCCTTACCTAAATCATATATAAATCGTTGTTTCATATTTTATTACTATAAAAATGGCACTTGAATCTCTTCTGGTTTATATTGATACGAAGTTTTATTATCTTGACTATAAACTTTATTGTCTTTTGATTGGTTATCTTTTTGTTGTGTAGTTATTAATGGAAATGTAATATCTGCACCTGTTACAAATGCTCCCCAACTCATTGTTGCTTGTTTTTCATCAGAAAGTTTTGATGTTGCTTTTGAAAGTTTTGAAAGTTTCGAAACAGCAGCTGGTCCATATCCAACTAAAATAGATGTTCCCATATCAACATAGGTGTTATTTGTTGCTTCTCCAAGAGGAGTAGTATATTGAGGATCTTGAGATTCAGGAGTATCAGTTGCTACGTTTGTTATTTTATGGATACCTTGTGTTATCTCGTATGCTCCCGTAGTAAACATGAAAGCACCTGCTGTAAATGCCAATGGACCGCATCCTAATATAGTTAATCCCGCACCTACAAATGCTCCTCCCAAAACAGTAAATCCACCAGCCGCTATATTTAATCCCCCACTAGCGTAGCGTTTGAATTTATCCCAACCACCATATTCCATTCCATTAGTATCAATTAATCCTATAGGATTCCAACCACAATAACCATAAGGCGACAAACCAGGATACTTATCCGCCATAGGATCCACAGACAACCACCCCGTCATCAAATCCGAATCGTAATACCTTGCTCCGAAGTAGGAAAAGCCTGTCTCTGAGTCTCTTTCTTTCCCGGTAGAGGTGAGAGACACAAACAGAGTGTTTTTTTGCTTATATTTTGGTCGTATTTGCACCATAATTGTCATTAGTTTGCGGCTGCAAAATTACACATTTATTTCGATATAGAGTAGTTTTGTCCCGACTTTTACATGAAATATTATACCACAAAAATAATTTACTGCAATAAATTAGATACTGTTAATGACCTCGTTAACCTTTATAATTAAATTATTAATTTAGAATTACGTCAAAAGTTTAAGTTTGATAAATTCAAATAAAATCGTCTTTTTGATAAAAAAAACAATTCTTCTTGTTATAATCCATATGTAGCATTTTATTTATTAATACGTTGTGTAATTCATTATCTAATATGGTTAATTCCTTTATCACTTGTAAATATTTTGGATTCATTGTGATACGAAATAAACAGAATGCTGCAATAATTTGACAGTCTTGATAATATGTTTTGTTATTAAGAAGACGATCAAAAATAGGAACGACGACCACACTCTGCGATATTTTCATATGCTCAAAAACATACGTGATAGCCGATAAAACGATAGGAGATGTCCGATATTTTTTAATTGCATTTATGCAAAAATCAAAAATAATATCACTCTCTATGTTATTCCAATTTGCACAATCTATAAGATCTGACACAAATAATGGATTTTTATCATATAGGTGAGAATGTATATATCTTCTAATTTTGATTAATTGTATTTTCGTAAAATTCTCATACTTTTCTAGGATATCTCCGACAGAGAGCTTATTTAAAGTTTTGTCATCAAGAATGATATTAAATATTTTCTTTGATAACTTAGGGATATCTAATATTGCATTTAATTCTTCACTTAAAAGAATGTAGTCTTTTCTTTCTTCAGATAGAAAATCAAAATTTAGTATATTATTTTTTTGTTTTTTTATCTTTTGATTGTCTAGATTGCCGTATTCCTTCTGACTTTTCATGAGTTTTTAGTTTTTGTTTTGCTTCAGTTCTTTCTTTTTTTGTTGATTTTGGGTTGTTAAGAATATCTTTACAACGTTTGACTTCTTCTGGAGAAAGTTTTATGTTCTTTTTTCCATGTTGAGACATTTCTTTAGTTTGCCTTGTATCTCCAGAGAGTAATAAACTTCCACCCAAAATTCCAAGAAACCTTATAGCGGTTGCTTCAATTATAGCTGTTGCATCCATAACAATGTCGGACAAAACACTTCCTATCGATACTACAGCAGGAACTCCAACTGCTAATGTATTTTCAATATTATTTATTACAGATATTCCACTATTATCACAATTCTCATACCCTCCACGAAGATCTTCACCAATAACACCTCCAATCTCTAGGTCAGGATTCCAACATTTTGTTTGTAAACCTTCACCATAAAGATATTTTCCATCAGGTGTCGTTTTGTATCCTTCTCCTACATTTGTTATTCCATTTGGCGTACGAACCGTATCCGTGCCGTTAGGATCAGTTGTATTAATAGGGTTCCACCCACAGTAAGCATAAGGCGACAACGAAGGGTACTTATCCGCAAGCGGATCTACACTAAGCCACCCCGTCAAAATATCCGAATCGTAATACCTCGCTCCGAAGTAGGAAAAGCCTGTTTCTGAGTCTCTTTCTTTCCCGGTGGAGGATACACTACAAAAAGTAGTGGTTTTCTGCTTATATTTTGGTATTATATTTGTGCTTGTTTGTTGCATGTTTTTACTTGTTTTCGGTTTGCAAAATTACGGATTTATTTTGAATTATTCATATCTTATAGCGTTTCCGTAGGAATTTGTGCGGTAAGTGCAGTAGTAACGAAACGATAGTACAAAAACGGAGAACAATCAGAGACACAAAAATCACTATTTTTCATAGGGATAGAGAGCGTTTCTTGCCTGTATTTCGGGGTTATATTTGAGGTTGTTTGTAGCATAATTGTTGCTTAGTTTCGAGGTGTAAAAGGTCGTAAATTATTTCCATGTTTCTATATAACTATGATGATTTAAATTAAAATTCTTCTATATAAGCATGTTTTGAAGGATCACTTCGTAAATACAGCACTTCTATCTTGTCACCAATTTTAGTTTTGTGCAAATTTTTAGTGCTGTGGAACTCTGTAGCTTTACCCTTGTAAATAACTCCATCTACACTAAATTTATAACAATATTTACGGTGTGCTCTTTTTCTTCTTTTGTTGACCTTATCATACACAACAGCATGTGTTTTTACTGGATCTTTGAGTATCTCTTGTAACATTTCTTGATGTTGAGAACCTTTTATTTCTGCTCTAATAAAAATTATACCTAGCAAAAAACATGTAATTATGTAAGCTAAAGGTATGGTTCTTTTTTTTGTAGGCTTCTTTTTTTTCTTAATCTTCATATTAGTTATTTATTCTTGCGTTAAATTATTTATCATCGCTTCAAATACTTTACTTGGATGTTTTTGAATTTGATCTTCAAGCATTTTATAAACAGCTTTTTGATCTTCATTTTTTTTCCTTTGTTTTTCTGCTATTTGTTTAGCTTGTTTGGTTGGAAGTGATCCTTTCTCTGCTCTTGCTTCTTTTACTGCTTTATTTGCTGATTTTGGTATAGGAGAATGTAATTTTTTATTAAGTACTTTTATTTCACCTACTCTATCTGTGATAACACCTACACCAATTTCTGTAACAGCATTTATCTTAACATCTCCATCTGTAGATATGTCAACAGCATTAGTTACAATAGATGCTCCAACTTCCGTTGCTGTTTTTACTACTGCTTTTTTTACTATATTAGTCCCACTTGTTACAAAACCTTCCATTGCAGCAACTCCTAAATCGAATACGTCAACATCTGTGAATGCACCAATAGATAATCCGTTATTTTCTATACAGTTTTCAATAACCTGGCTGCCATATTCTACGACTACAGATACTACACCACCCACGATATTTGTAACGAAAGGAAATTCCCCATCAGGGTCTTTAAGTTTTACAGGATTCCAATTGCAGTAATTGTATGGAGAGATATTAGGAAACTTATCCGCCATTGGATCTACAGACAGCCACCCGGTCAAAATATCCGAATCGTAATACCGTGCTCCGAAGTAACTATATCCCGTTTCGCTATCCCTTTCTTTTCCCGTAAAAGTAAAACGTTCTTCATACGAAGAAATTCTTTCGTTTACAAATGGTTCGCCGTATGGCATATATTGTAGGTGCTGTATAGGTGTACCGACACCATCGGTTATCCATGAGGCACTGCCAAGATGGTCGCTATGATAGAAGTATACTGTTGAATTTGGATTGCCACAACACAAACTATTGCTAACCTTTGGCAGCAACGAAGTATGTGTTTTTGATAGTTTATGTATGGCAAAATGTTCCATAATTCAATTACTTTTCGCACTGCAAAATTACACATTTATTTTGATATAACATACATTTGTCCCGACTTTTCCATTAAATATTTTTCATCCCGACGTTGCGAGATTTTCCTCGCGTGGATTTTTGTGCTACATCGGGACGTTGTTATCTCGGCATCGGGAGGGATTTCGGTTGTATCAATGATATATTTTATTCTTTCACGTTCCTCATTACGGTGGCGGTTACCGATATGAGCGACAGGGCTATTACGAGAAAGAATACTACCACGAAGTCGGTTGCCTGCATGGCTACGGGAAAACTGCTTACCACAAAGTTGGCTCCCATTTTTATGATGCCGAACTCTTGTTGCAAAAAGCATGTTACGAAGCCTAATGCCATTCCTATACCTACGCCAACTACCGATATCATAAGTCCTTCGGTAAAAAATATGCTACGTATCAGTCGGCTGTCGGCTCCCATGCTTTGTAGTGTTTTGACGTCTTTGCGTTTGTCTATTATCAGCAACGATAGTGATGCCACGAGGTTTAGTGTGGCTATAAGTATTATGAGCGACAGTATTAGGAATATTCCCATTCGTTCGGATTTAAATATTTTGTAGTATAGGGGTTGTTGGTCAAAGCGGTCTTTTACGGTGTATTGAGGGCCAAGTATTTGTGATATTCGTTGTTTGGCTATATCTATCTCGTCGGCGTGGTGTAGGCTTATGGCTATGCTCGACACTTCGTCGGACGAATAGTTCATCAGGTTTCTCACAAAGTCGATATCGGCTATTATGTATTTTTGATCGTAGTCGTCTTGTATGTTGAAGTTGCCCACGGGTAAGGCATATTCGCTGTTAAATGTACGTTCAAACGACAGTCCTATCGGGGCATTGCGTTTCGGGATATGTATTCCTACCGGGGTGTGAGCGTCGTAGCTACTTATACCCAAGCTATAGTATAGTCCTTGTCCCATTACTATGTAGTGGTTATTGGTGGAGTTTTTAAGCATGTATTGCCCTACAAACATCAAGCTGTCGATACCGGTCATTGGGGCATAGCTGTCGTCGACACCTCGCACTGTGGCTATTTTGTTGCTTTTTTTGTATGTTACCCACATGTTTTCTTCCACTATGAGCGAAGAGTGTTTTACTTGTGGTAACGATAGTATTTGATTGTATGGTATTTGTGTTGTGTGGAATGTCTTTCCTTCGCAAGCTTCTATTTTCAGTTCGGGGTCGAATACGTTGAATAGCGACTGGGTGAGGTTGCCTATGCCGTTGTATACCGACAAGACTATTATCAGAGCCATTGTGCCTACGGCTATACCCACAAGCGATATCCACGATATCACATTGATAACGCTTCGCCTTTTTTGTGCAAAAAGGTATCGTCGGGCAATAAACAAGGCTACCTTCATCGCTAGACCGGGAAACAGATAGGGTGGTTTATTGCTTTAGCAGATTTTCGATGTTTTCGATATAATCGAGCGAATCGTCGAGATAAAAGAAAAGGTTGGGTATTATGCGTAGTTGTTTGCCCACTCTCATGCCCAATCTTCGACGAAGGTCGGGAATATTTTCCTGTATCTTATTCATTACGTCTTCTTTGGTATCGCCTCCTATGGGGAATATGCTTACCAATATGCGTGCAATAGACAAATCGGGCGATATGCGAACGCGTGTTACCGTTATCATCGAATTGCCCAAAATGCTTTTGGTTTCTCTTTGAAAAATCTCGCTCATGTCTTGTTGTATAAGGCGAGCTATTTTTTGTTGTCTTGTACTTTCCATAATTGCAAAGGTACTAATAATTATTTATATATAAAAAATAATTTTTCTATTGTTTGATTATCATATTGTTG
The DNA here is from genome assembly GCA_017555745.1 of Bacteroidales bacterium. GTDB lineage: Bacteria > Bacteroidota > Bacteroidia > Bacteroidales > P3 > HGM05376. The sequence goes on along the minus strand of JAFZFU010000037.1, from coordinate 25,628 downwards.
TAATGTCGTTTTTAGTGCATTGGGGCTTGTATTATAGTGTTGTGAAATATGTTTTTGGGCCGTTTGGCGATGTATAAAAAAGACCAATTTTGAATAATGTGAAGTGTGCAATACAATTTTGGATAAATAAAATCGTTATATTCCAATGTTTTGTATGCAAAATAAAATGATTAGATATATATGGACAGTGTAAAAGCTAAAAAATACTTGGGACAGCACTTTCTGAAAGATGAGAGTATAGCTCGACGTATAGCCGAAAGTTTGTCGGAAGATGTGGGCAATGTATTGGAAATAGGTCCCGGCATGGGTGTGCTTACCAAATATGTGTTGGAGCAGAAACGGCCCAATTTTTGGGTTATAGAAATTGATAGCGAATCGGTGGAATATCTTCAAACGCATTATCCTGATTTGAGCAATCGTATTTGTTTTGGCGATTTTTTACGTATCGATTTGTCGACTCTCTTTGCCGCCGAAAAATTTGCCGTAATAGGTAATTTCCCTTACAATATTTCGAGCCAGATATTGTTTAAAGTTTTCGACAATCGTAATCGTATTCCCGAGGTTGTGGGTATGTTTCAGAAAGAGGTGGCCGAGCGTGTGGCTGCCAAGCCGGGCAGCAAGATATATGGTATTTTGAGTGTGTTGCTGTCGGTGTATTACGATATAGAATATCTTTTTACTGTAAGCGAGCATGTGTTTAACCCTCCTCCTAAAGTGAAATCGGCCGTTATACGGTTGAAGCGTAACGGAGTGGAACGTTTGGAGTGCGACGAAAAATTGTTTGTGCAAGTGGTTAAAGCAGGATTTAATCAACGTAGGAAAACGTTGCGTAATGCTTTGAAAGCATTAAACATATCGTTGGATAATGTGCCGGATTCTTATTTGCAGGCTCGTGCCGAACAGTTGTCGTCACAGGATTTTGTGGCTCTTACTTCGATATTACAAAACGAAACTATAGAAATTAAATAATATATAATGAGTATGACTTTATCTATCTTGGATTCAATAGCTTTGGCCTTGACAATGGTTGTCAATATGTTTGTTGTTATGGTGGCGGCAGCCAAAGGTGGCAATATGCGTTATACCAGGGGTATATTGCAGTCTGTGTTTATGGCTTGTTTTCAGGCTTTGTTTTTGTATGCGGGGGTGTGGATAGCTTCGCTTTTCAGAATGGGAGCTCCCGAATATGATAAGTGGCTTACTGCCGGTGTATTGGTAATAATGGCCGTAAAACTGCTGGCCGGAGTTGTCAAAAAAGAAAAGGTGAAAGAAGCTATAGCTATAACGAGCTTTAAGTCTACATTGTTTTTGAGCATTGCCACATCGATGAATGCTTTTGTAGTGGGTATGGGTATGGGTTTTTGTTTCGATCCCGGGCAGTTTGTTTTGTCGGCTGTAATTATCATGGTATTAGGATTTTTGGTGTCGTTGGTGGGGGTGTTTATAGGTCGACAAAATAAGGCTATACCTGCACGTATGTTGGTGGCTGTGGAGGCTTTGCTGTTGGTGGAGATAGCAGTAAAACTATTTTTCGAACTCGCCTAAACAAAAAATAAAGTGTATATGATAAAGATGTTGAATAAGAGATTGTTTTTGCTGTTGGGCATGTGTGTGGTGTTGTGGGCTTCGTGTTCGACCGACAAGGCTCCCGATTACCTTATATCCGAAGATGATATGGTGCCCATACTTGTGGATGTGCATTTGATAGATGCATATTTTTACGAGATGTATGAGCCTGCTTATCTTGAAGAATATATGTCTGATAGTATGTCTATTGCATATTCCGCTATATTCGAAAAACATGGTGTTACAGCCGATAGATTTACAAAATCCATCGATTATTATAGCGATCGCCCCGAAACTTTCAGTGCGATATACGAAAAGGTAATATTAAAGTTGAATAACAAATAAATATACAAAGATATGTTGGTAAAGACGTATGGCAGTGCTATTTATGGTGTCAATGCTTTGACTATAACCGTTGAGGTGAATGTGGAACAGGGTGTAAACTTTACTCTTGTAGGTTTGCCCGACAATGCTGTAAAGGAGAGTCAGCAGCGTATCGATTCGGCATTGCATCAGTATGGTTATCGTATTCCGGGACGCAAGATAGTTATAAATATGGCGCCTGCCGATATGAAAAAAGAGGGGTCGGCCTACGACCTTACTTTGGCTATAGGGATATTGGCGGCTTCGGAACAGATAAAGGCCGATAATATAGGCGAATATATAATAATGGGTGAGTTGTCGCTCGATGGCGGTTTGCAGCCTATAAAAGGTGTCTTGCCAATAGCTATAGAGGCTCGAAACAAGAGGTTTAAAGGTATAATACTGCCCATGTCGAATGCACGTGAGGCTGCCATAGTGAACGACTTGGATGTATATGGTGCCGAAAATATTGGGCAGGTGATAGATTTCTTTGAGGGAAAAGACTCGTTGCAGAAAACGGTGGTGGATACCCGGAAAGAGTTTTATAATAGCTTGAACGATTATGAGTTCGACTTTTCGGATGTGAAAGGTCAGGAAAATATAAAGCGTGCATTGGAGATAGCTGCGGCCGGTGGACACAATGTTATATTGATAGGGCCTCCGGGTTCGGGCAAAACGATGTTGGCGAAGCGTATGCCATCGATATTGCCTCCTCTTAATTTACACGAATCGTTGGAGACTACCAAGATACACTCTGTGGCGGGTAAAATGCGACGCGAAGATTCGCTTATTTCGGTACGGCCGTTTCGTAGCCCACATCACACAATATCGGATGTGGCATTGGTAGGAGGTGGGACTAATCCACAGCCGGGAGAGATAAGTCTGGCTCACAATGGGGTGCTTTTCCTCGATGAGTTGCCTGAGTTTAAGAGGGCTGTGTTGGAGGTGTTGCGTCAGCCTATGGAGGAACGCAGAATAACGATAAGCCGTGCACGAATGACTACCGAATATCCGGCTTCGTTTATACTTGTGGCTGCAATGAATCCTTGCCCTTGTGGATACTACAATCACCCCGATATCGACTGCACATGCAATCCGGGTATGGTGAATAAATACCTCAACAAAGTGAGTGGTCCGTTAATGGATCGTATCGATTTGCATATCGAGGTTACTCCTTTAAGTCACTCGGCTCTTTCGGAAAAGAAACTTGGCGAGCCTAGCGAGGTGATACGTCAACGCGTGATAGCAGCTCGAAAGATACAAGAAGAGCGATATAAGGACTATAAAGGTATACACTGTAATGCGCAGATGACCACAAAGTTGTTTCGCCAATATTGCGACATAGACCAAGACTGTCAAGATTTGATGAAAGCAGCCATGGATAAGCTTGGATTGAGCGCCAGAGCTTATGATAGAATATTGAAGGTGTCTCGTACCATTGCCGATTTGGATAATTCGGACCATATAACGGTGGAGCATTTGAGCGAGGCTATAAACTATCGTAGTTTGGACAGAGACAGTTGGGGAAGATAGATAAAGACTATATAGATACAATTAAAAAAGGTCGTTTGGTAGTAACAACTAAACGGCCTTTAATTTTTTGAGCCACTTTGCGGACTCGAACCGCAGACCTACGCATTACGAATGCGTTGCTCTACCAACTGAGCTAAAATGGCACAACCAAACTCCTGATTATCTCTGCTTTGTAGGATAATAAAATACTTGATGAAATGGATTAAGTATCTTTTCGGGAGTCTCCATAAAACAAAAACGTCGGGGTGAGAAGACTCGAACTTCCGGCCTCCACGTCCCGAACGTGGCGCGCTAGCCAACTGCGCTACACCCCGATCATACTTATGTGTGTGTCCTCGCAGGGATTCGAACCCTGGACCCAATGATTAAGAGTCATTTGCTCTACCAACTGAGCTACGAAGACATATTTTATTTTTTCGTTTTGCGTTTGCAAAAGTACTAATTATTTTTTATTTATAATAGAAAAATGAAATATATTTTTTTTCGACCTCCTATATTTACTATATAAAAATCATAGTATCAGTATTTTCTTGTGTTGTAAATATTCTTTGTTTTTGGTTGTACAGAGGCTCTAAAATAGGGTATTTTCTCTTCTTTTGCCTTCTGTTTTTCGGAATTTTGACATGTTTTGTATCAAAAAAACGCTCCACAATGTCAAAAACTCATTCTTGGTATTGTGGAGCGATGGGTGTATGATATTATATGTGGAAATCCTGTGTAATGAATACCTTTATAAATATCATGGTATAAATAGATTATCTGTTGTGCGAGAAGCCACGGTCTTTGATTTTTTGTGCTTTGTTGAGTATATGCCATGTGTCGGTAGGTTCTTTGCGACTATCTAGGGTTTCGATATGACGTTTCATATCGTCGATTAGACGGTCGGCAAGGTCGATACCGGTGCCTTGGCGCACTACAATACGCATAACTACAACGTCTTCCATATCTTTAGGCAACGAGTATGCCGGTATTTGCCAGCCGTCTTGTCGCATAGAGTCGGAGAGGTCGTAGAGTGTCCATTTCTTTTTCTTCATATCTTTCATGTACCAGCAAAACAGCGGGTTCGGGGTGGTTTCGTTTAATAGAGTGAATCCCAAATGTTTTATTTGTTCGGCAAGGTAGTTCTTGGTTTCCATTACATTGTATTGTATATCGCGATAGCCTTTAAAGCCGAGGCGTATAAATTGGTAGTACTGTGCCAGAACATAGTTACCGGGGCGAGAAAAGTTGATGGCTATAGTGCCTACTTCGTTGCCGAGATAATTTACATTAAATACCATGTTATCAGGGAGGTATTTTTTGTCTTTCCATATTACCCAGCCTAATCCGGGATATACAAGACCAAACTTATGTCCCGATGTGCTTATCGATAGTACCCATTTAAGACGGAAGTCCCATTTCTTTTCGGGATATAGGAATGGTAATATAAAACCGCCGGTGGCAGCGTCTACGTGTATTGGTATATCCCATTGAGTTTTGGTGTTCAACTCGTCGAGGGCATTGTTTATTCCTTCCACATCGTCGTTCATCCCGGTGTGTGTAACGCCTTGTATAGGCACTACAAGGAATGTGTTTTCGTCGCAGTGTTTAATCACATCGTCCGCTTGCATGCATGGCTTGTCGAAACTGATTGGCACCACTCTCATTTCCAATTCCCAATAATGTGCAAATTTTTCCCACACTACTTGGTATGCCGTCGATATTACGAAGTTGGGTTTGTCCGTGGATTTGCCTTGTGCTCTGCGACGTGTTTTCCAGCGAAATAGTGCTGCCAAGCCTCCTAGCATACAGGCTTCGCTCGATCCTACGGTGCTGGCACCTGTGCAGTAGGGTTGTTCGGGGCTGTTCCATAGTTTGGCCATTATGTTGACGCATTTACGTTCTATTTCGGCGGTTTGTGGATATTCCGATTTGTCTATCATGTTTTTGTCCATCGACTCCATCATAAGTTGGCGGGCTCCTTCGTCCATCCATGTGGTAACAAAGGTGGCCATATTCAAACGGGCATTGCCGTCGAGCATGGCTTCGTCGTGTACTATTTGGTAGGCTATCTCTTGGGGCATGGGCTTTTGGGGAATTTCGTATTTTGGGGATACTCGTAAAGCCTCTTCCGATCCGAAAACTGATGTGTCGATTGTATCGGGACGATTTTCAATTTTATTTTTCATACTATTATTTTTATTAATGGTTAATGACTGCTATTCAAACATTGGCTGTCGGCTTATTGTTTCCGGATTAATCTTTTTTAGCATAGAATCAATTTGTTTCGCAATTGTATAAAACAACTGCTGTCGTTTTTTGTTGTAAGTATGAAAGTTATGGATTGTATATTGTCTTGTTGATTATATATTGTCTTGTTTAAGAACGAAGGAGGTGTTTATGAAAACGGTTGTAGTGGCAAGTTTGTTGATGTGTGTTAGTTTGGTTGCTTTGTCGAAGGGGAATATTTTTGTGCAGGGAAAGGATAGGTTGCCGGTCAAGGCTCAAAACTTTATTGACGTAAATCTCGAAAAAGAACGCATAGTGTATGTAAAGGAGAGTAGAACGTTGTTTTTGCGTAAGGAGTATTTGGCTGTGTTTGCCAATGGGTTGAAGATAGAATTCGACTCTAACGGCGACTGGATAGATATGCTGTCTGACAAAAAGGGACTGCCGAAAAATCTGGTGCCCGAAAAAGTGTGGCTTTATGTGAAAGAATATTATGCTTCGTCGGATGTGATGGAGATAGAAAAGAAGCGTAAGAGTGTGTTGAGGGTGTTGCTGTCGAATCGGAAAGAAATATTTTTCGACCGAGAAGGACGAAAGATGAATATGGAAGTGTAAAAATCATGGAATCAAGTGGTAGATGTGAGTTTGCTTGGTATATATTGCCGTTAGATACTAAAAAAGATGCCGATATTTGGTCGGCATCTTTTTTTTAGGTGTTTGTTGTGTATTTTTTGTATATAATAATCTGATACCATGATGTATTACCCTACGCTGCCTTCGAGCGAGATGGATAATAGTTTTTGAGCCTCTACGGCAAATTCCATAGGTAGTTTTTTTAGCACATCTTTGGCATAACCATTTACTATCAGGCCTATGGCACTTTCTTGCGATATGCCTCGTTGTTGGCAATAGAATAGTTGATCTTCCGAAATCTTTGATGTGGTGGCCTCGTGTTCCAATATTGCCGTTTGGTTGTTGGCTTTGATGTATGGCCAGGTGTGTGCACCACACGAGTCGCCGAGTAGCAACGAGTCGCATTGTGAATAATTACGGGCATTGGAGGCACCTTTTCCTATTTTTACCAATCCGCGATAGCTGTTTTGGCTATGGCCGGCCGATATGCCTTTCGAAATTATTGTACTGCTGGTGTTTTTGCCTATATGTATCATTTTTGTGCCGGTGTCGGCTTGTTGGTGGTTGTTGGTAACGGCCACCGAGTAGAATTCGGCAGTAGAGTCGTCGCCTTGTAGTATGCAGCTGGGGTATTTCCATGTTACCGCAGAGCCTGTTTCCACCTGAGTCCATGATATTTTGGAGCGGTTGCCCTTGCATATTCCTCGTTTGGTAACAAAGTTATAGATACCGCCGTTGCCGTTTTTGTCGCCGGGATACCAGTTTTGTACTGTCGAGTATTTTACTTCGGCATCTTTAAGGGCTATAATTTCCACTATGGCGGCGTGTAGCTGATTTTCGTCGCGTTGCGGTGCTGTGCAGCCTTCCATGTAACTTACGTAGGCACCTTCGTCGGCGATGATTAGTGTACGTTCGAATTGTCCGGTGTTGGCGGCGTTGATTCTAAAGTATGTAGATAGTTCGATGGGGCAACGCACGCCCTTGGGTATATAGCAGAACGAGCCATCGCTGAACACCGCCGAGTTGAGGGCGGCGAAGAAGTTGTCGCCGATAGGCACTACACTGCCAAGATATTGTTTTACTATGTCGGGATATTTTTGTACGGCCTCGCTAAACGAACAAAAAAGTATGCCTTCTTTTGCCAAAGTATCGGAGAACGTGGTCTTTACCGATACACTGTCCATAACGGCATCAACTGCCACTCCGCTTAGTTTCTTCTGCTCTTCGAGCGATATACCCAACTTATTGAAGGTGTCCAACAATTCGGGGTCTACTTCATCGAGGCTTTTAAGCTCTTTCTTTTTTGGAGCAGCATAATATATTATATCTTGATAATCAACTTTGTCGTACTTAAGATGTGCCCACGATGGTTCTTCCATCGTAAGCCATTTGCGGTATGCTTTCAATCGAAATTCGAGCAGCCAGTCGGGTTCGTTTTTCTTTGCCGAAATGTAACGGATTACATCTTCGTTGAGCCCTTTTTCCAACGTTTCGGTTTCGATATTTGTTACAAATCCATATTTATAATCTTCGTTTGTAACTTCTTGTATTATATTGTTTTTGTTTTCAGACATAGCCTTTTTATTAGTATGTTTTCCTTTGCAAAGATACGTTTTTATTCCGTATTTTTCTTCTTTTGTGACAAAAATAGATTCGTTAATTATAAACAAACATCGTTTGCCGATGGTTTTGCTCGGTGTTTATATGTTTGATAGCATGTGTTTTGGATGCTTTAATCTGTGCTCTGTCGGGCTGTGTTTGGGATATGTAAATTATATGCCGATGTATTGCCGCAAAGGCCTGTGGAATATTGCTTGCTTTATATGTTAACACGATAATAAAATTATCATATATTAACTGTGATTGGTTTAACTTGCAGAATCGTGTATTTCTCTGCTCAATGTGTTTTTTAGAAAAATATCGCCTTAAATTCGAGTTGTTCTTATAATATATTGATTCCTAATGTTGTTGTCTTTTGCTGATAAACTCATTATATAGCTGTTTTGGTTGTGATATACCATGGATGTGTCGAACACCAGGGTTTCACGCTCTTCACAGTAGGGTCTTATTTTTTTCTCGCTATGGTTTTTCTACCCAATCGCGATGTATTTTTGCAGTCCTCACGAGGGCTTTTTGCTGTCCTCGTGAGGGAAAATAGTGTGTTTGATTAACATTTGCCGATTTTGTTTAACATTTCGAGTGTGGGATATATTGCCTTATGGCATCATGCCGTCGTCTGCAAAACTGTAGTAGGGCAGGGGGGCGATTGATTCGTTGCCCACTATTATGTGGTCCAATACTCTTATATCAAATATATTAGCAGCATTTTTTACTGTTTTTGTAAGGTTGATGTCTTCGGCACTGGGGTGTAGCCTTCCCGACGGGTGGTTATGTGCCAATATCAACCCTGTCGATCCTTTTTCCATGGCTGCTTTAAATATAATGCGTATGTCTACCGCTGTGCGTGTCAGTCCACCCGATGCAACATGCTGTTTGTAAAGTATTTTGTTGGCATTGTTGAGGTGTATCACCCAAAATTCTTCGTGAGCTATATTACCTATCTTGCTGTATATGGCCTTGTAGGCATCTTGGCTCATCGACGCCACCTCTATCTTTTCGGGGTCTTCGTGGCATGCCCTGTAGCCCAGTTCCATGGCTGCCAATATGCTGATAGCCTTTGCTGCGCCCACTCCTTTGTAACTTTTCATAAGTTCGTCGATTGAGGTGGCTGCCAATTGCGAAAGTTTGTTGTTGGCACCATTCAAAATACGCTTGGCCAGTTCTACGGCATTCTCATCGCCACAACCACTACCTATAAGGATTGCTATCAGTTCGGCATCGCTTACACTTTTTATTCCTTTTTGCAATATTTTTTCGCGTGGTTTATCGTCGTCCGACCACTGTTTTACTGATAATTTTATCTTGCTCATATAGCCTCAATTTTTGTGCAAAGATACAATATTTTCGCAAAAAAAACGGGAAAAATCGTGTTTTTGAAAAACTTTTTCGCATTTTATTTTATTGATAAATAGTGTGTTTATAAATTTTCTGTTGAAAAGTTATTGATATATGAACAAAATTTCATACCTTTGCACGTTCAAAAAGTCTATTAACTAAACAAACACTTCAATACATAAGATATGCAAAATAAAGGTGCTATTAGGTTTTTTGCGATTGCATTTGCAGTGGTATGTTTATACCAGCTATCGTTCACTTATTTCGCTAAGAGAGTGGAGAGTAAGGCAAATGAATACGCATACAATGAGATGACCCTGAAAATGGCAAAAGATTTGGCCAAGGGCAACAGTTTAAAAGAACAATTCCTTACTGATTCAATTGCGATAGCAAGAGAAGCTTATTACATTGATTCTGTATCGAATGAGTCAGCTTACAACTTTTTCTGGTTGCGCAAGTATACCTATAAAGAATGTAAGGCAAGAGAATTGAACTTAGGTTTGGATTTGAAAGGTGGTATGAACGTGATGATGGAAGTATCCACTGTTGACGTGGTTCGCGCTTTGGCTAACCATACAACAGATTCATTGTTCAACAAGGCTATCGATATGGCTTTGGAAGAACAAAAACGTACATCAAACACCGATTTCGTTTCCTTGTTCGAAAAATCTATCTATTCGTTAGATAAAGATGTGAAGTTGGCCGGTTACTTCTCTGCGCAACTTCGCGACAAAATCAAGGTAAACGACGACAACAACACTGTTATGAGCGTGGTGAAACAAGAAACTGCCGACGCTTTCGACAGAACTTACCAAATCTTGAGACAACGTATCGATAAATTCGGTGTGGCTCAACCTAACATTCAAAAACTTTCTGCTTCGGAAAGAATTTTGATTGAACTTCCCGGTGTGAAAGAACCCGAACGTGTTCGCAAACTTCTTCAAGGTACTGCTCAATTGGAATTCTGGTTGGCTCACGAAGCTAAAGATGCTATGCCTTATTTGGAAGAAATAAATAAATATATTGCTTCGATAGGCAACATAGAAGAAATAGCTGAAGAAACTATAGTGGCTGACACCAACGCTACAGAAGAAGGTGTTGCTTCGTTGTTGGATTCGTTGACTGAAAACAATACTAACGACAAATCACAAATGACCCAAGAAGAATATGCAAAAGCTAATCCGCTTTACGCTGTTCTTTATCCTAACGTAGACCCTCAAAGTGGTCAAATAGGAGTAGGTCCTGTGGTTGGCTATAGCGCTTTGAAAGATAAAGGTGCCGTTGACGACATGATAACTAAAGCTCGCGAAAAGAAAATTATTCCTTCGACAGTTAAATTCTTGTGGTCGGCTAAACCTCTTAAAGGTACCAATACTTATGCATTATATGCTATCAACGTTACTACCCGCGACGGTTCGCCATTGTTAGGTGGTGATGTTATTACTGATGCTCGTCAAGACTTCACTGCTACCGGTGGCAACGAAATATCGATGACCATGAATGGTGAAGGCGCTCGTGCTTGGAAAAAAATTACAGGTGCCAACGTTGGAAGAGCTATCGCTATAGTTTTGGACGACGTAGTATATTCGGCTCCTAATGTAAACGGCGAAATACCCGGCGGTCGTTCGTCGATAACAGGCGACTTTACTTTGGAAGAAGCAAAAGACTTGGCAAACATTTTGAAATCGGGTAAATTGCCTGCTCCTGCCAATATCGTTCAAGAAGCTGTGGTTGGTCCTTCGTTAGGTCAAGAATCTATCAACTCGGGATTGATTTCGTTCATAATAGCTTTCATCATCGTACTTATATATATGATTATCTTCTATAGCAAAGCAGGTATCGTTGCTTCTATAGCTTTGATAACAAATATGTTCTTCTTGATGGGTGTTATTACTTCGCTTGGCGCTGTACTTACTATGCCCGGTATAGCAGGTATCGTACTTACTATGGCTATGGCTGTGGATGCTAACGTTATTATATACGAACGTATAAAAGAAGAATTGAGAGAAGGAAAGAGCGTTGCTTCTTCGATAACCGATGGTTTCAAAAATGCTTACTCGGCTATCATCGACGGTAACGTTACCACATTGTTGACCGGTTTGGTATTGATATTGTTCGGTTCGGGTCCTGTTCAAGGTTTCGCCGTTACATTGTGTGTGGGTATCCTTACTTCATTATTTACAAGTATCCTTATCACTCGTTTGTGCATCGAATGGATGTTGAACCGCAAGAAAAATATGACATTCTCGTTCTCATTCTCTGAAAACTTCTTGAGAAATGTAAACTACGACTTTATAGCAAAACGTAAAGTATTCTACATATTGGCCGGTGCAATGATTCTTGTAGGTGTTGCTTCGTTGGCTATCCGTGGTTTGAACTATGGTATCGACTTCCAAGGTGGTAGAACTTATGTTATCCGTTTCGACCAACCTTTGAGCACAGTGGATGTACGTGCAAGTTTAGGACAACAATTTGAAGATGCTCCCGAAGTAAAAACTTTCGGACCTTCTAACCAAATAAAGGTAACCACTAAATACAAAATCAAAGAAGATAACGATGCAGTGAAATCTGAAATCGTAGGAAAATTGTACGAAGGTACAAAAACATTCTTCAAAGATGAAATTACATTGACTGAGTTCTCTTCTACAGAAACTAATCCTCTTGGAATTATCAGTTCCGAAATCGTAGGACCTACAATGGCTAAAGATATCCAACGCGATGCTGTACTTGCAGTGTTGGCAGGTTTGTTAATGATCTTTATCTACATAGGATTACGTTTCAGAAATTGGCAATTCGGTTTGGCAGGTATTATAGCTTTGGCTCACGATGCTTTGATAGCAATAGGTGCTTTCGCATTGTTCCACGGTATATTACCTTTCAATATGGAAGTTGACCAATCGTTTATTGCTGCGATCCTTACAGTGATAGGTTACTCTATCAATGCAACAGTGGTAATATTCGACCGTGTTCGCGAATACAAAGCTCTTTATCCAAAACGTTCGTTGCAAGAACACATCAATGGAGCTATCAATTCAACCTTGAGTCGTACATTCAACTCTTCGGGTTCTACTTTGATAGTATTGTTGATCATGTTCATTTTTGGTGGCGAAGTAATACGCGGATTCGTATTCGCATTGCTTATGGGTGTTGCTGCCGGTACATTCTCTTCGGTATGCATTTCGGGTCCAATCGTATTCGATTTGCTAAAACGTAAGGAAGAAAAAGCAGCTGCCAAAATAGAAAAGAAATAAAACTGTATTTTTTCAAGGGGTTGAGAATTAGTTTATTCAGCCCCTTGAAAATCTATATAACAATTTTTAGGTTTGAATTAGGATTTAGATTGTTTAATTTTGTACATTATTTCGGACGTAAAAAATGGATGATATTTGGGTCATAGTAGGGTCGATTGTACTGATGGTATTATCTTCTCTCTCCTCTATAAAGAAGAGAAAGGGTAGTACTTCTTCTGTTGATATGGAAGAAGTACCGGAAGACTTGCTCTTGGACGACGAAGAGGTGATGAAACCTATCGAAGAAGAGACTCCGGCTTGTGATTACAACAACGAAACACAAGAAAAGTTTGGCGAATATTATTCGTACGAAGACGAAATATTGGAAAGAGAAACGTTGGTAACCGGCAAAGATACATGCGTAAGGGTAGAGAAGAAAGAAACGAATGTAGAAGAAGAACCTAAGGATGAGAACAAAACGAGTTTGGAACGAGAAGTGGAATTCGACTTACGAAAGGCTGTTATATATTCCACTATAATTACAAACCCGTATATAGACCAGAAAAAATAGATAAATAAATAAATTACTTAATTCTTTACATGAAAATTAGATGAGTATGTTTAGAAAAGTACTGCTAACAGTCGGGTTGCTACTTGCAACCAATGTTGTAGCCTTCGCACAAGGTACCCTAAAAGGTATCGTTATGAATGGCTCAACAAAAGAGCCTGAGCCTTTTGTGAATGTAATCGTTCTTCAGAATGGTGAACAAAAAGGCGGTACCACCACCGATTTTGACGGTAGTTATACTATCAAGCCTTTGGCTCCGGGTAACTACGATGTCAAAGTATCAGCTGTAGGTATGGGAACTGTAATGATTAAAGCTGTTCCTGTAAAAGCCAGTGGTTTCTCTTATGCAGAAACTATTACATTGGAGTCGACATCAACGACTCTTGGTGAAATCAAAATTGTGGAACACAAGATTCCTTTGGTAGAAAAAGGTAGTCCTGAGTCCGGAGCACGCGTAAGTAAGGAAGATATCCAACGCATGTCGGCCAGCGACGTTTCTTCTATCGTAGCAACAACTACCGCCGGCGTTGGTTATAGCGATGGTGGTGCAGGTACTGCTCGTGGTGAAGAAGGCATGGTAACTTACGTAGGTAATGCTCGTAAGAATACAGGTGTGTCGGTTCCTAAAGAAGCTATCGAAGAAATCCAAGTAATCTTGGGTGGTACTCCTGCTCGCTACGGTGAAGCTATCGGTGGTACACAAATTATTACTTTGCGTCCTCCTTCAAACTTGTACCATGGTTCGTTGCGTTACGAAACTTATTTGGATTACAGATTGTACAACAGATTGTCGGCTTACCTTTCGGGTCCTGTAGTTACAGTTCAACCCAAAGCTGAAGATGGTACTTTAGGTGCTAAGAGAACTTTGATCGGTTTCCGTTTTAGCGGTATGGGTCAATATGCTCATACTTCATATTATCGTCCTAACGAACGTTTGTATCAAATAGTAAACGACGAAAAGAGAGAAGAAATGGAACAAAGTCCTTTGGTATACGATCCTTTGACAGGTGCTATAAACTATGCAGGTGAATATTTAACCAAAGATGATTTCACAACAATAAAACGTAGAAAAAGTTCTGATTACTACATGGGATATGCAGAAGGTTCGTTGGATTTCGCTTTCACAGAAAATGCTATTCTTCGTTTATCGGGTGAATTTAGCTATTCGAAAAGCAACAGCCCTCTAAATATGTATTATAACGACGGTGCCGGTTCTGTAACCGATCAAGGTAGATATTCTATCAACGCTGACTTTACTCACCGTTTCCCTGATGCTGACGAAAATGCTTCGCAAGGCGACGCTACTATGCCTAAATCTAAATCAGGTTTGACTATGAAAAACCTTATGTACAACCTTACTGCTCAATTCGAAAGAGTATGGCAAGAATCGTACGATCCTAATTTCGGTGCTGACGTATTCAAATATGGTCACGTAGGTACTTTCGTAACAGAAAAAATACCTACTTACGCTTACCAACGTATGGTAATTAATGGCGTAGAACAAATGGCTTTGGTACAACAAGCATGGCAAGATAATATGACTTATGTTGCAGGTTCGGAATACAATCCTTTGTTGGCTAACTACAACAACCAACTTTATTATTCTCCCGAATTTGCTGATGTAGTTTCTTGGTTGACTAACTCTGATAATTTGGTGAGTTTTAGAGGTCTTCGTAATGGTGACGCTCCTTCATCTATCTATGGTTTGATAAGCAACGTTGGTCTTAACTCTTCGTCGTACAGCAAAGTATTGGCTGATTATATCTTCGTTCAAGCAAGAGCCGGCGTTGATATCGGAAAACACTCTTTGGAATTAGGTTTCCAATACGATCAACGTACTACTCACTCTTATAGTTTAGCAGCTCGTAGCTTGTGGACTATAATGCGTCAATCTGCCAACTCTCACATCATGCAGATGGATTTGTCGAATCCTATTATCGACGAATCGGGCGAATATCCTGTAGTTAGCTACGATCGTTTGGTGGGTGATGGTCAAACTTATTTTGATGCTGCTTTCCGCGAAAGATATGGTTTGTCGGCTACTGATTGGATTGATGTTGATGCTTACGATCCAAGTTCATTCTCGATGGATATGTTGTCGGCCGAAGAATTATTCAATAGTGGTAACGCTATTGTATCGTACTACGGATACGACTATAAAGGTAATGTAACTAACGGAAAAACTTCGTTGCAAGCATTCTTCGATGATAAAGTTAATCGTCCTATTGGTGCTTTCTCGCCAATATACATGGCCGGTTATATCCAAGACCAATTCGAATTCAACAACGACCTTATCTTCAACATAGGTGTTCGTGTTGACCGTTTCGATGCTAACCAAATGGTATTGAAAGATCCTTATTTGTTATATGATTCTTATACTGTAGGCGAATTGAGAGGTGGTGTTGCTTTTAATGCTACTACTTTAGACGAATCGGGTAATCCTATTATTCCTGAACATATAGGAAATGATTGGATTCCATACGTAGACGCTGTATCTGGTACTCCTACTATTGTTGGTTATCGTTCGGGTTCTACTTGGTACGATGCTAATGGTGTTGAAGTTGCTGACCCATATTCAGTAAAAGGTGCTTCGGGTAAACCTACTCCTTACCGTAAAGATGGTTCTTCTACTCCTAAGTTGTCTGCCGACGCTTTCGAAGACTACGAACCTCAATTGGTAGTAATGCCTCGTATTGCTTTCTCGTTCCCTGTTTCTGACAAATCGCAATTTAAAGCAAGTTACGACATTATCGCTCGCCGTCCTTCTTCGGCATGGCAAGCAGACTACTATAGCTACTTATATATGACTCAAATTTCAGCAATAAGCAACCCTAATTTGAAACCTGAAAAGATTACTAACTACGAATTAGGTTTCGAACAAGCTTTGAACCAAAATTCAGCTGTTAAGATTTCGGCTTACTATAAAGAAACTAGAGATCTTATCCAATTGATTCAATATGTAGGTGCCGATCCTAACCCTAACTACTATTCGTATGACAACATCGACTTCAAAACCACTAAAGGTTTCTCGATTGCTTACGATTTGCGTCAAACAAAAAATATCCGTTTGAGTGCTAACTACACATTGCAATATGCCGAAGGTACAGGTATATCACAAACTACCATGCAACAACTTATCAAAGAAGGTTTCTCTTCGTTGAAAGTGTTGTCTCCTATCGCCGACGACCGTCGTCACGAGTTTAAATTGAACTTAGACTTCCGTTATGGTGCAGGTGGTAAATACAATGGACCTACTTGGACTCGCAAAGTAAAAGATGAAAATGGTGAAGAACGTGCTAAAACAGTTAATTTGTTGGAAAACTTCGGTGTAAACATCAATGCTGTTGCTCAGTCAGGTCGTCCTTATACCAAAGCTTTATCTAATATGCAATCAACTATCGTAGGTAGCTATCGTGGTGCTCGTTTGCCATGGGGTTTCTATGTTGATGCTGTTGCTGATAAGATGTGGACTATCAAAGTTGGTAAAAAAGAACGCGAAACTTATTTGAGAGCCGCTGTTGCTGTAAGTAACTTGTTTGATATCCGTAATATCTTAGGCGTATATTCTGTAACAGGTAACCCTGATGATAATGGTTATCTTACTGACCCTGAAACACAATCAATCATCAATTCTTACTTGAATCCTGATTCTTACAGAGATTTGTATGCTATCATGTTGATGAGTGGTTGGAATTATTCTTCGCCTCGTGTTATACGTCTTGAATTAACTTATCAATTCTAATAGTGAAGCATATTTGTAATTTGTAAAATAAGATAAAGATGAAAAATATATTTAGTAGAATAATATTAGTTGCATTCCTTTGTGCTTCTTTTTCGCAAACAGCTACGGCTCGCGAGTATATCGGTGCGAAGAAGATGGCTAAAAAGACTGTTGCAACAAAAGATGAGTCGCGTTGTAAGAGAGCTCAAAGTACAGCAGAGTTGAACATCAACAATGTGCGTGCTCTTATCAATGCTTATGGTAATATGTGGTTTGATGGTGCCATTGCTAAGTATTATATCCCTGCAAATGGTTCTTCTACTCCCATGTATTGTGCTGCTCTTTGGATTGGTGGTACCGACGTTAACGACCAACTTCGTATAGCAGCTTTAACATTCGGTTCGTCGGGTGATGACTATTGGCCCGGTCCTTTGACTGTAGATGGTCAAGCTAATGTATCGTTGGATGTTTGTAATGAATACGACAGACATTACAAAATATCTCAAGCTGAAGTACAAACTTTCCGTAGTATGTTTAATTACTCGGAAGATGGTGCTCCTATGCAAAACGAGAACTATGACGAAGGTGCTATACCTGACGTAATAAAAGAATGGCCTGCTCATGGCAATACTTCTAAAAACCAATCAAGATATTTGGCACCTTTCTTTGATGCCGATGGTGATGGTATATACGATTACACTAAAGGTGATTATCCTTACTATGATTTCGACAATGAATTATGTCCTAAAACTTTGAAAGCTAACCTTGCTCCGGGCGAAAAATACGAACCTGCTCGTTCGATGGAACAAACTGAAGGTACAGGTGGTGCTCAATTGATTACAGGTAGTATTCTTTCTGACCAAGTGCTTAAAGGTGACCAAACCATTTGGTGGGTGTTCAACGATAATGGTAACTCTCACACAGAATCGAAAGGTCAATCTATCGGTTTGGAAATTCGTGCTCAAGCTTTCGCGTTCTCTACTAACGATGAAATCAACAACATGACTTTCTATACCTATGAAATCATCAACCGTTCTACTTATGAATTGAAGAATACTTACTTCAGCCAATGGGTGGATACTGATTT
This sequence comes from Bacteroidales bacterium, assembly GCA_017555745.1. Taxonomy (GTDB): domain Bacteria; phylum Bacteroidota; class Bacteroidia; order Bacteroidales; family P3; genus HGM05376. The sequence continues at coordinate 7,764 of JAFZFU010000037.1, read as the reverse complement.
GGGTTTTGCCGGTGACGACTACGTAGGTTGCGACGTAAAACGTGGTTTGGGTTATTGCTACAATGGTGTAGACCAAGATGGTTTCGGTACTGCCGAAACTTACTCGGGCAATCCTCCTGCTGTAGGTATCGACTTCTTCCAAGGTCCTTATATGGATGCCGATGGAAAAGACAATCCTAAAATTGATATCGAAAAAGCTAAAATCCACCCTGAATATAGCAAATATTTGCAAAGCTATTGGTTGGAAGACAAACAATGCTACGATACTATCCAATTGTCAGAAGACGCTGATTTGTTCTACGATGACGAAACCGGTGGTGTATGGTATTTCAAACCGGGCGAAGCTATCAACAACTGTGCTATCAATGGTGTAAATTTTGGTAATGGTATAGTGGATGACGAACGTTTCGGTATGCGTCGTTTTGTATACTACAACATTGGAACAAGCGGAGATAATAGTGATCCTCAAAAAGCATACGACTTCTATAACTATCTAACAGGTAGATGGAAAAATAAAGCTCGTATGAAATTTGGTGGTGATGGTCTTAACGCAGACGGTACTACCGAAATAGATGCTGACTTTATGTTCCCAGGTGATAGTGACCCATGGAATTGGGGTACCGATGGTAAAGATCCAGGATATGAATGGACTGAAAAGAATATTGATGGTGCTGGCAATTCTAATCCTCCGGGAGACCGTCGTTTCATGCAATCTGCCGGTCCGTTTACTTTGAAACCAGGTGCTGTTAACTACATTACAGTGGGTATTCCTTTTGCTCAAGCTGCAAGTGGTGGTCCTGCTGCTTCGGTTGCTTTGTTGCGTCAAATCGATGATAAATGTCAATCGTTGTTCGAAAACTGTTTCAAAATTATCGACGGTCCTGATGCTCCTACTCTTGTAGCTCAAGAATTGGAAAACGAAGTTATCCTTTATTTGACTTACGATAATCCTAACTCGAATAACTACAATGAAAGATACAACGAACAAGATCCTTCTATCGCTAAATTCTCTTCGAATTTGGTTACAGTGACTGACACTGTTTTTGGTGCTGATGGTAATCCTCTTGTAGATATCAACGGCGATGTTGTTACTACTACTCGTCAAGAAACTGAAACAATACCATATACTGACGACGAAAGATCTTTCAAATTTGAAGGTTATCAAATATACCAATTAAAAGATGCTACAGTTTCTGTTACCGACCTTGGCGACGAAACCAAAGCTCGTTTGGTAGCTCAATGTGATATCGAAAACTACTACGATGAAGCTAAAACATTGCCTATCGGAAAATTGGTTAACTACGAAATGAATGGTTCTATCGGTGCTTTGGTTCCTTCGGTTAAGGTATCGGGTGCTAACAAAGGTATACAACACTCTTTCAGAATTACTAACGATGCTTTTGCTCCGGGCAACAACACTCGTTTGGTAAACAATAAAGAATACTATTTTATAGCTGTTGCTTACGCTCACAACCGTTACAAAGCTTACGATCCTACTGACGCCGCTAAATTGGATGGTCAAAAAACTCCTTACCTTGCAGGTCGTAAAAACGAAAAACAAGGTTCTATCGAAGCTATAAAAGTTATGCCTCACAATCCTGCTAACGAAAATGGCGGTACTATTATCCAAGCTGCTTACGGTACTTCTCCTGAAATTACCCGTATCGAAGGTTTCGGTAATGGAAACAACATTCTACGTTTGACCGAAAGTTCTATTGAAGAATTGATGGGTGCTCCAGGTCAAGAACCTACATACCATGCTGCTGAATTGGGACGTAATGGTGTAAACGATCCTTGGATTATAACTCATCCTCGTTACGAAAAGAACTATGGTCCATTGTCGATACGTATAGTAGACCCATTGAACGTAAAACCTGGTGAATTTGTAATCAAATTCTCGGGTGTTGATTCGGCTGCTACTTGGGTAGTAACTCGCAAGGATGGTCAACCTATATACGATAATGTTTATGAAATAACTTCGGAACATCCTATTAGTCGTTACAATGAACAATTGATATTAGACTTAGGTATATCTATATGCTTGTCGAATGCTAACGCTGTTGCTTCTTCTATAGACGTAAATACAACTACAGCTACCGGCGCTTACGGTGGTGGTTATATCAACGATGGTACTTTCTTGGGTGCTACTATGGAATTTGAAGATGTTACCAAAATGTGGTTGACCGGTTTGCCAGATAATGACAACTACATGGCTTACAACTGGGTTCGCGCAGGTAACCAATATATACGAGAAAATAGAGATATTTTCTTGGGTCAAACAGGCGAAGTACAAGTATCTGCTGAAGCTTATTTGGATGAAGACTACTATAAATATGTTATAGATCTTGAAACTAGTAGAACTGAAACATATGCTTTGGATAAAAACGAAACTTTCGAAAAAGTTTTACAAACTTCATCTGCTTCTAACGGTACATGGGCTCCATACGCTTTAGTGTCTACTTTGGATTATCACCCGGGATTCTCGTTACGTCACTTTGTAGCTGATAAATCGAGATTCGTATGGGATGAAAATGGTAAAGAAGTTGGTGCCGGTGGTGGTTGCAACAGATTTAAAGAACCATATGAAAAAATATATCGTGCTTACTACGATCCTGCAACCAACGCTTCTTTGAACTACAATGATATGAGTAATGTATCGAGTATCCGTGTAGTTATTACCAAAGATAGATCTAAATGGACTCGTTGTCCGGTATTGGAAATGAGTGACAACTATACACAATCTGAAGGCAATGTACGTCGTTTCCAATTGCGTGCTGCTCCTTCTATCGACAAAGATGGTAACATTGATACTGCAGAATACAAATATGGTATGGGTTGGTTCCCAGGATATGTTATTAATATCGAAACCGGTGAGCGTTTGAACGTAATGTATGGTGAAGACTCTCGTTATCCATCAGAAAACGGTAAAGATATGTTGTGGAATCCAACATCGAGAACTATGTTAGGTTCGAGTGATTATGTAATGGGTGGTCGTCACTTCTTATATATACTTGGTGCAAACAACCAAATATACAAAGATTTGTCTAAAGAAGATAGATCGTACAAATACTATATCACTCCTTCATACGATGAAGGTAGATGGGCTTGGAAGATGTTGTCGTCTTTGGATCGTTTGATGTCGGAACCATATAAGGGTGATACTCGTCATATCGATCATGGTTTGTTCACTGCCGAAAACCAAAAATTCTGCGTTTCGTTGCGCGACTCTTCGGCATTCTTGTTCTCGAGTGTAATGTGGGTAAATATGCCTTTGGTAACATCTGAAGAATTTGTATTTACTTCGTATGACGAAATACCTTGTGATGTAACTATAGATTTGAACGTGTCGAAACCATATTCTAAATTCTATAGCCACAACCAAAGCAAACCTGCACATTCAGGATTGGAAGAATTCAACGCTAATAATCCTATGTATGAATTTGAATTGACAAGCGATGTAATAACATTGACCGATCAATACAAAAACAACGAAGATTTGACTAACTCTATATTAGACAATATCGCAGTTGTTCCAAATCCATACTATAGCAACTCGGCTTACGAAACATCGAGCCAATTGGATACACGTGTACGTATAACCAATCTTCCTGCAAAATCTACAGTATCTATTTATACAGTGGATGGAACTCTAGTACGTACTTTAGGACCTACTCCGGATGATGCCGGTAATGCTAATACAGGCTATACTTTGGATTGGGATTTGAAGACACATACAGGTTTGCCAATATCAGGAGGTATGTATTTGATTCACGTCAAGACAGACATGGGTGAAAGAATAGTGAAATGGTTTGGAACAATGCGTCCGGTTGACTTAAATGCATTCCAATTTTAATTTAACTAGAAGATAAAATATAGAAATTGATATGAAAAATAGATATAGTAAAATATTAGTCTTGGTTTCGCTGATAGCAGTGCTATCAGCCGGAACCGCTATGGCAGGGAATGATGACCGTCGTGGTACAGCCGGTGCAAGTGAATTGCTTATAAATCCATGGGCACGTAGTGCCGGTTGGGGTGGCGTAAACACTGCTTGTGCACAAGGTGTTGAAGCTGTTTATACCAACGTTGCAGGTTTGTCTTTTTTAGGCAAAACAGAGGTTATTTATTCAAATACACAATGGTTTAGTGGCTACGGCGCTTCTATCAATGCCTTTGGTTTTGGCCAACGTTTGGGTGCTGCCGATGTTATCGGTCTTGCTATCATGGGGGTTGGTTTTGGCGATATTCCTATCACTACCGTTGAAAGTCCTGAACAAGGAAGTAATGGTACTTACTCGCCATCGTTGTTTAATATAAACGTAATGTATGCTCACTCGTTCTCGAATAGTATACATGGTGGTGTTAATATCAAAGTTATTTCCGAATCTACCGACAACGTTTCGGCTATGGGTATTGCTATCGACGCAGGTATCCAGTATGTAACCGGTGATGATGATGAATTTAAATTTGGTGTTTCGTTAAAGAACATCGGACCCGCTTTGAGTTTCTCGGGCGACGGTTTGGCTCGTACTTTAGTTGACTGGGGTGGTGTTTCTAAAACTGTTGAAGAACGCTCGCAAGCATTCGAAATGCCTACTTGTTTGAACATCGGTTTGTCTTACGACTTCTTATTCGACGCTTACGACCAACGTTTGACATTGGCTGGTAACTTTACTTCCAATGCTTTTATGAAAGATAATTTCATAGTTGGTGCCGAATATTCGTTGTTGAATATGTTCCAAGTACGTGGTGGTTTCGTTTATCAAAACGATATATTCAGCGAAGCTAATCGTACAAGTGCTATGACCGGTCCTACTGCCGGTGCTTCGGTAAAGATTCCTTTGTCGAAACAAAAAGGCGACAAACCTGCTTCTTCTATAGGTTTGGATTACTCGTATAGATCGGCTGCTCCTTTCAAAGGATCGCACTCTATTGGAGTTGTATTGAGCTTCTAATCGAAGATTTGTACATATAACTTTTTACATTAGGAAAGACCTAAATGGTCTTTCCTAATGTTTTAATTGTATATCGAAAAACAAAAGATGGATAATATTTGTTTATAGATATTCTTGATAATGTAGAATTAATAAGTAGATAAAAATATTTAATCTTAACCGATAAGTTATGGGAGAAATAAAATATTATAGTGAAGAAGGATTAAGAAAACTTAAAGAAGAGTTGAATTACTTAATCACTAAAGAGCGTCCTGCCGCTTCGGCTGCTATTGCTGAGGCTCGCGATAAGGGCGACCTTTCGGAAAATGCCGAATACGATGCCGCTAAAGAAGCTCAAGGCTTGTTGGAAGCTCGTATATCTAAGTTGCAAGACTTGGTGGCAAATGCTCGTTTGCTCGATGAATCGAAATTGGATACTTCGAAGATATTGCTTTTGTCGAAAGTGGAAATAAAAAACACTAAAACAAATACCAAGATATCCTACGAGATAGTTCCCGAAAGTGAAGCTGATATTAAAAAGAACAAGATTTCGGTGTCGTCGCCTATTGCCAAAGCATTGTTGGGTAAACGTGTCGGCGATATTGTAGAGGTGCAAGTGCCTGCAGGTACTATAAACTTCGAGGTGCTTTCTGTTCAACGTTAAATTTAAATACAGTATACTATGGCATCAATATTCACAAAAATATGCAATGGTGAGATTCCTTGCTACCGTGTGGCCGAAACCGAAGATTGTTTGGCTTTTTTGGATATATCGCCTATTGCAGTAGGTCATGTGTTGGTAATACCTAAGAAAGAAGTTGATAATATCTTTGATTTGGACGATGAAACCTTCACTCGTCTTCATCTTTTCAGCAAAAAGGTTGCCAAGGCGTTGGCCAAGGCAGTTCCCTGTATTAAAGTGGGTGTGGCTGTTATAGGCATCGATGTGCCTCATGCCCATATCCATTTAGTGCCTATCAATGGGGTAGGGGACCTCGATTTTAAAAAGGAACGTGTAGCGCTTTTGGAGCAAGAGTTTACCGACCTTGCTGCCGCAATAGCAAAAGAAATGGAATAGTTTGATTTTTCTTTTTAGGCAACTTCTAAAAATTGCTTTGCAAGTGATTTGCGAATTTTTACTAGAAAGATTTCTAGTTTCTTTTGATTGAGCATAGCGGGCTATGCGATTGAAAAAGAAATAGAAAAATTTCGGTAAAAAACGCAAAGCACGCAAAAGTTCTTTCTGCAATTAATTCAATTTCCTAGAATGTGGAATTTTTAGAAGTTGCCTTTATTGTGTAAGCGATATTTGGGATTATACTCAAGTATCGCTCTTTTTTTGTTTTATCCAATCGACAACTGCTATCTTTGTACACACAACTATGGCAGTTTTGAGGTGTAAGTGCCGTAGTTTTGGGTCGTAAACCGCATGGTTTTTATCCCGAAGTGAGCCTCTTGTGATGATGGGCTATGGTATAAACCATAATTTTCTATGGTACAAATGTTCACGCAGCGTGGTATAAACATTGGTGTGCGAAAGACTTTCGCTAATACCCCCAAAGTCTTTGGCTAATGCTCCCAAAGACTTTGGCATGGTACCCCAAAGACTTTGGGATGGCAAATATTGTACCATAGAGCTTCATATATTATACCATACAGCACCATATATTATACCATCGAGCATCGTACTATAAACCATATTGCACGAAAGTTTATTGCTGATAAAGGCGATAAAATTACATCACGCTGCGGTTTTATCTACATCGTGAGGGAGTTCAATTTTCATCACGAGGAAATTTCGACGGCATCGGGATGGGAAAAACAGTCTATAACGACACCGTTTTTTTCATACCCGGTTTTCTTTTTTGTGATGGTATCAGTCCTTTTTTAAAACAATTTGATTGCTTCAAAAAAAGATGATAATCTTTTTCAAAAAAAGGGTAGGGGTTTTGTGCAAAAAGGGGTAGGGGTTTTGTATAGAAAGGGGTAGGGGTTTGTACAAAAAGGGGTAGGGGTAATTTTATTACTACAGCTACTTTTGTCGAAAGAATAGGTATATGAATTTTTTTTCTCCTTTTCTTTTACTTTCTTTATGCTTTTTTCTTGATTTTAGTGTCAACTTTTTTCAGGACAAAACACTCTAAAAACAAAAATCCCCTGCCCGACTAAGGACAAGGGATAATTCATCAATTTTTATGATAAAGTATTTTCTTAAAATTTTGCACCAAAACCAATATTTACGCTATATCCTTGAAGACCGGTCTTTTGGTTAACCGGGAAGTTCGTCAATTCTGTAGGAATATCACCATTAGAGTTGAATAATCCGAATGAGGGGAATATTACAGAAATACCTATATAATTTCGTGGAGTAATGTAGTAGTTGTATCCTGTTACCAATTGCGTTTTAATTCCATATCGTACTATTTTATAATCTTCGTTTTGGTATGTAAGAGTGTTTTGACATCGTGTCATACCCATACGTAATCCGCAATAAAATTCCGATTTCTCGGTAATAGCGAAGTGTTTTCTAAAGCCAATAGTAGCTTCATTGTAGTAGAAGTATTCATTGATTGCAACATAGGAAGAATTTATACCTCCAGAAAAAAGCGACAACTCAATAGCAGCATTTTGGGGAAAACGATAACCAAAATTGAGCTCTGTTGTTGTACCGGAATAGTTTGCAACTTCATCGGCAAAGACCGATATTGCCGAATAGTTATTGAAAGTTTCCATTCCGACTTTCGCTTCCATAAAGAATTTATTTTCCTTTTCTACTTCCTGAGCCTGAATTGCTCCTAATGTCAGCATACAAGCCAACGTAATTACTAAT
>JAFZFU010000036.1 GCA_017555745.1 Bacteroidales bacterium | reverse complement strand
TAGCAAAGGTGTTCACCTCTTCCCATTCCGAACAGAGAAGTTAAGCCCTTTAACGCCGATGATACTGCACTAGTTTGTGGAAAAGTAGGTAGCTGCCAATCTTTTATAAAGGAGTTCCATTTGGAACTCCTTTTTTTGTATGTCGTATAATATATTTGAGTTTTTTCGTTTATTATCCATAATCAAAGATACAGAAAATTATGTTAGGTGCAATTATTGGTGATACCGTAGGATCGGTATATGAGTTTGAAAACATAAAAACAACGGAGTTTGATTTGTTTTCGCCGGAGAGTATTTATACTGATGATAGTGTGATTACATTGGCAGTGGCTCATTGGCTGTTTAATGATAAAACATACAACACACAAACATTGGTGGATACTATTGTTTATTTTGCCAATGAATATCCATGTCCGAAGGGTGGATACGGCGATAGATTTCTTGAATGGTTGACATATCCTGATGTCGGGGTTGAAGAGGTAGAACGCGATAATGGAACAAAAGGTATTGTGTTTAGAGAGTTACGAAAACCTTATAATAGTTGGGGTAATGGCTCTGCCATGAGGACTAGTGCTGTGGGATGGATGTTTGACACCCTTGAAGAAACAGAACGAATTGCGGCATTGCAAGCCGGAATTACTCACAATCATCCGGAAGGTATAAAAGGTGCTCAAGCAGTTTCTGCAGCCATATTTATGGCCAGAAATGGTATGTCAAAAGAAGCTATAAAGCTATATATTGAGAGTAAATATGGTTACGATCTGTCGAAGACATGCGATGAGATACGCCCGAATTATCAGTATGATGAATCTTGTCAAGGCACGGTGCCTCAAGCGATAACCGCCTTTCTTGAGAGCGTTGATTTTGAAACTTGTTTACGTCTTTCGGTTTCGCTTGGAGGTGATTGCGATACTCTTACATGTATTTCTGCGGCGATAGCAGAGGCGTTTTATAAAGATATTCCTCATTGGATTATTGATGAAATGTGGAAGCGTTTGCCGGCTCATTTTAAGGAAATACTTTGTGTATTAAATTCTGAAACTAAATATAATATTGTTAGTTATTTACCATTGAAATAGCGATTGTCGGTATAATGTAACATGTTTCGATTTACTGATTTAGGTTGTCTCATTTGCATTTTGAGACTGATTTGAAATGAATGTATTGTAAGGTTAAAGTGTGTTAAAGTACTTGACTCGTACCTTGGGTTATGTTGTATCTTTGCAATTGATATCAAAAATAATGAAGTTGTCGTACGATGATGATTTACAGAACAAAATTTAAAATTGGTGAGTTCTCTAAGTTGATGCAAGTAACAGTAAAGACCTTGAGGTTATACGAGCAGAAAGGCCTTTTGCAACCTGATGAGGTAGATGAAAATTCCGGATATCGCTATTACAAATTATCAGGAATGCAGAGATTGGTTGCTATACGAAATTTACAGAAAATGGGATTCTCATTATCAGAGATTAAAGAAATATTCGATAGTGAAACTCATACTCCTTCGTTAGAGCAATTAGATGAGAAAATTATAGATTGTGAACAACAGCTGAATATGCTTCAGGGTAAACTACAGTTCCTGCTATCAATGAGAGATCTTAGAAAAAGGATTAATGACATGGAAAAAGAGAAATTTTCAATTCAAGCTTTACCCTCTATTATTGTTGCATCGCATAGAGAGGTATTAAAAAGCTATCAAGATTTAGGTGCAATGTGTATTGATACCGTAGGACCAGAGATGTTGCGTCTTGGGTGCCGTTGTTCGGAACCGGGATATTGTTTCACTATTGAGCACAATAAAGAGTACTCTTCTACAAATTTGGATATTGAGTATTGTGAGCAAGTGGAGGAAATAGGAACAGATAGTGCTATTGTTCAATTTAAGAGGTTGGACGAAGTTCCCATGGCAGTATGCATGTCGCATTATGGACCTTACGATCGGTTTTATGAATCCTATGCTAAGATATACCATTATATTGAAGAGAATGGTTATAAAGTAGCCGGGATGACACGAGTATCATACATTGATGGGGCATGGAATCAAGAAGATCCTGAAAAATGGCTGTCAATCTTCCAGGTTCCGGTTGTTATTGATTAGGTATAATGTGTTGGATACAAAATATTATAAGGGAATCCAAATAGGGTTCCCTTTTTTATATTTGAATTTACCATTTTTTGCGGTATTCGGAAGGCGATATGCCGACTACTCGTTTAAAGAATTTGCTAAATGTGTCTTGCGAGGGGAAGTTTAGGTTATTGCTTATTTGATCTATTGTTATTTTGGTGGAACGAAGTAGAGCTTTACTTTCTGTTGTCACGTATTCATCTATCCATTCATGGAGGGTTTTGCCAGTATGTTCTTTTATAAGGGTGCTTAGGTATTTTGGTGTTAGACATAGTTTCTCAGCATAAAAATTGGCATCGCGGTGTTGCTTGTAGTTTTGTTTAAGCATACTGATGAAGTCAATTACGATAGTGTTGGCATAGCTGTAATTATTGTAGTCTGCGTTGTGGAATTTGTGGAAATATCCAAAGAATAATGTAAGGGTAAGATGTTTCGCGGCTTCTAATCGGTAGGGATTGTCGGTAAAAGTTATCAAACTTTTCAGCATTCTTAGGTAGTCTGTGATGACGTGCCTGTCTGTGTCGCCAAATTGCAATACCGGGTTTTGATATACCGAATTGTACAAACTTGTTGTTTTAGAGAAGTTGCTAAACAATTCGTCGCTGAAACTCTTGGACATCACCAAGCATGTGCTTTCCAAATCATCGCTTGTGTTATGTAGTTGCATTATATGTTCTGCCAGCATAATAACCATGGCTGGTGCCTTTACGGTGTAACGTTTCATGTTTATGGAAACTTCTACGCTACCTTTTGTGTATATAACAGCTGTTGTAACATCGGTTTTCCATGGTTCGTATGCCATATCGGGTATGCGATGTTGCTCTATATATAACAAGTTGTTACCTATTCGGTATTCTGCCGGAGTTATTTGATTGATACGCTCTCTCCATTCCACCATTGGTATTCTTTTCTTCATGATAATATTCGTTTTCTTCTGCAAAATTACTAATTATTTTCCACTTATTTCTATTTTTCCGACTTTTATTCTAATATTATAGATGTATCTTCAAATTTTGCTTTAGTAAAAGCAGTAATTTTGCATTCGAAAAATAAATGTAGAATAAATTTATAATTAATTGAATTACAAAATGAAAAAGCTATTCTTAAGTCTGTTCATAGCAACAGCATTGACAAACGGAGCGTTTGCTCAAAACGAAGAAAATAAAACTTCGTTTGGCGTTAAAGCCGAAGTAAATTCTAATTTCTATCTTGTTTCCGATAGCGATGTTATAAGTTCTACAAGCAATGCTTTCGGGGGTAATGTGGGATTGTTTTTAAAAACTAATTTGACCAATAATCTTGCTATTCAAGTAGAACTTTTAGGTCAGTATCGTAATGCCGAATTTATGATTCTTGACGAGAAGCAAACTTTGACAAATTGGAATATCGAGGTTCCGGCGTATATTATGGGACAGTTTGCAAAGGGTAGTAGTCGTTTCTTTTTCGGTGCCGGTCCTTACGGCATAGCAGGGATAAGTGCTACTATGGGCGGAACCAATATGTATGACGAGAACAATGGCATCTTTACCCTCAGTCGCTGGAATTTGGGCGTAGGCATGATAGTGGGAATAGAGTTGGGTTGCGGATTGCAGCTAAATATCAACTATAAGTACGGTATGTTCAATTCAAATATTTCGGAAAACGGAAACTTTGTGGAAAACACAGCCACCGTCGGTTTAGGATATAGATTTTAGAATTAAATTTAAATGAAATAGATATGACAAATCTGACAATTATTTTAACTGCATTGGCTATAAGCAATGCACCAATAAACGATTCGACTATGATGGATAATGTAAAGTTAAAAACCACCAAGACAGAAAAAGCAGTGGTAAAAGGCTGCAAAGCCATAGAAAACGGAGTGGTGAAAGGCTATAAAGCTATTGAAAACGGAGTGGTAAACGGTTATAAAAAGATGGAAGGTAAGATAGTGGAGACTTTTGTTCCTGCCGATTCGGCAAATGCCACTAACCAACCTGCCGACACTTCCAAAGTGGATGAAAAAGCAGTGGTAAAAGGCTACAAAGCTATAGAAAACGGAGTAGTGAAAGGCTATAAAGCTATTGAAAACGGAGTGGTGGATGGATATAAGAAGATAGAAGGTAAGTTTGTAGAGACTTTCTTGGAAACCGATTCTACTGGGAATAATCCAAAGCTAAAAACCACCAAGACTGAAAAAGCAGTGGTAAAAGGATATAAGGCTGTGGAGAAAGCAGTAGTAGACGGGTATAAATATACCGAAGAAGAATTTAAGGCAACGGTATTAGAGAGAGACGAAAAGAAAGATAAAGAATAATATTTACAATTACAATAAACTCGATAACAATATATATTTATGCAGAAGTTTTGATTCAAAACTTCTGCATTTGTTATTAACTATAGTTATATCTCCCAAACAGGAAAATATATCAGACTATCATTGTCGTATAGGTAACAATATTCTTCTATTTCTTGGCATAGGCATATTTCACTCCACGATTGTACGGTGTGTTTTTCTTTTTTTCCGGTATGTGTGAACAGACGTTTTAGTGTTGTTTTGTCGTATATGTAGCAAAATATGGTATCTATCATGCAACAACCGACAACTTCATGAGCAATATTATCGTACGAATTGCCTAAATTTATTATTTGTCGAATTCTATTCCGTTGATTCCCATTAGAGTCGAGCCTTCAACAAATATTATGTCGTAGTTGTTAAGAAATGTGTCGTTGGTATAATAGCCTTTCATTCCCATGGCATCGTAATAGTATATCCCTAATGTAGAGTCTTTCATTTCCATTAATGCTGTGTCTATAGTGTTGTCGTCAATGTATATGAAATAATAGCTGCCATTGTCGAGTGGTTCTACTCCTTTTATTGGGTATGGCCATAAATCTCCAAATGTAGTCATAATTGCTTTTTCGTAAACGTAGATTCCACAACTCGTTTCGGAAAATACGTAAGGGTTACCTCTATAACGCTTTATAATATACCAGTTTCTAGGTATATCTCCTAAATCTATACTCTGTATTGTATCATCGATGAATTTTTCGAGGTGTGGTCTTATTTCGGAATGTAAGCCGTTTATTACACTGTCGTACAATCTTGAGTTTCGAGGAAACAGATAGTAAGATACAACTTCTTCTATATATTTCTCATCATTGGATTCTCCAATATGTGCACAACTGCGATACAGCACTTTGCGACCTTTCTCTTCGAATGGTTCTTTAATTTCCCAATCGAGACTATCTATCCATAGTGTATCGTGTTGGATATTACTCATGTTGGTAATTTTTGCTTTTTCGTTCAAGCTTTCTATAGGAGCGTTTGTGACATTATTGTTTATGTTATTATTGCAAGCCGTTATTCCTATAGCACAAAGTGCTGTACATATCAGTAATATCTTCTTCATGATTATTTATAGATTTGTTTCACTTTTGAAAAAGTTGCCTATAGCGGATATTCGTAATTCTTTATTTTTTCACTATAGATATAATCGTAGGAGTAGTAATCCCACTTTCTTGATGTTGCATTAAAAATAAAACGACCATCGGGTATGTATCCCATTGTACCCCCACATTCTACTCCAATCCATGCTTTTCCCCATTTAAATTTAATGTCCCAACTTGTCAAATTGACATCTATGGTGTCGGGAGCTATAATGTTAATGTTTATTTTATAGACTTCTTCTTTCAGAAGTTTACGGTATTTAAGATTCTTCAATTCCTTATAAGGAACAATTTTAGTAGGTCTTCCGCATATCGAATCGGGAATATTTTTTATCGAGGTATCAGTTAAAAACGTAATGTAACGTTTTGGTATGCTATTTGGATACAAAGGTGCCCAATAATCAAAATAATCTATTACTGTTCGCCTAATGCACGTGTCAAGCAAACAGTCAATAGATGATGTGCTTTGTGCCGAAACTGTTTTCATTACTATAGCACAAAGTGCTGTACATATCAGTAATATCTTTTTCATGGTAATATTATTATAAAATCCATTTAATATATGTATGTTATGCTGTCGTTGTCGTCTAAGTATAAAAGAAGCCAATCCTCAACGAATATATAGTCAAAGTACATCCAATAATCACCGGTATAGACTTTACGCTTTTGAGTTTTTCCTGTTTTTGTGAATAAGCGTTTTATAGTTGCATTATCATTTATATAACAAAACTTGTCGCCTATCATACAGCATTTTTTTTCGATGACATTCTCAACTTCAAGTCCTACTGTTTCTATACATAAATTGTAGATTTTAGTAACAGAATCTGAAATGCTCCAATCCTCATCTTTGGGAAAATATTTGATGGATATAGTATGTGCACTTTTTATTGAACCGGTGTCTATAATATTCTTTATCCGATTGTGTAGTTCTTCGTTTTTGAACTTATATAGTGGTATTTCTATCTCAGTAACGTACGATGGTTTATCTAAATTCTTTTTATCTGTTTCTGCTTCGGTATTATTTATTATTGTAGTGTCAGTATCTTTAGTAGCAATACTATCGATAGTTATAGGTGTATCGTCTGCCGCCTCTATAGTGGTGTTGTTGTTATGGCAAGCACTTATCATTCCCACTATGCCGGCTATCAAGCTTATCAGTAATGTCTTCTTCATGATTTTAAATATAGATTATGCGTCTCCGTTGACGTGAAAATTTATTATTTTATCATTGGATAGATTTATTATTATTTGCCAATAGCAGGCGCCTCCATATCGTACTATTTTATATCGTCGAGAGAACAGCCAATCGTATTTTTCACAGCTACAGTTTATCAATACGCATTCATCACCATTTTCGTTGTAGTAGAATATGTATTGCCTTCCATATTTCTTATAGCGTTCGATTATTTCATCGATACGATGATGGTTTAGAGTAGGCAGATGTTTTGCCAATGTGTTTTCTGCATTCTGTACATCGGTAATAGATATGTCCTTTTTTAATCTTATATCCTTATAATTGTCCCATGAAACACATTTGGGATAATAAAATGCGGTTCCCCCTCCATTGATAGCCACAAGCACATAACCCACAAGCATAGTATCTGCATTACAACGATAGAAAAGAGCATCGGTGTCTATAGAAAAACCGGCATAGAGGTTACTATCTCGTTTCGATGTAAATTCATATTTGGGAAATTTACCTTCTTCCATATTTGTTATCTGCAATGGCTCTATTTGAATACTTGTTTGTGATTGTTGGGCATCTGTAGTAATAGAAGTTGTTGGCTCCATACGTGTTATTTCCATACGGTCGTCCAAAAAATTTAATACCAATACTACAGATTGTATTCTTTTGTCACTGGAAGGTGTCCATTTAATACTATTGACAGAGTGTTGCAGATTAAGTTTTTTTGATTTCACATTGGTGAGATTCTTGGCCGTTAATAATTTAGCAGTTCCGGTGTTGTCTACCAAAACTTGTATGTATATTTTACCTCTTGTCTTATTGAACGCTTTAGGTTCGAACCGTATCATTAATTGTTGCAACATGTCGTCGGGTGGCATGGCTTTTGGGTTGCCACAATCTACACAAAAGTCCGGAATAGTTTTTTCATATCCTTCCGGAAAAAATTGTGCCGAAGCTCTCATTCCTATAGCACAAAGTGCTGTACATATCAGTATTATCTTTTTCATGGCGTTACATATTATTATTACGTTTCATAAACTTTTCTTTCTCTTCTGTTGTGAATGTTTGAGGGCCGATAGCTCCACCGCCATACTCGAATATGCAGTATTCGTTGTAGGGAATTAAGGCAAGGTCTTCGATGGCGTTACGTTTCTCTTTCTCGGTCAATGGGCGGCTGTAGATATTGTAGCTATATCGTCCCATTCCTTTGCGGCAAAAGTATATTGTCATCTTATCGCTCGATAGTTGCGAAAACTTAATACCTAAACAGTCCATGTCTTTTAATTGCTTGCGTATGTTTTTGTATTCTTCTTCGCTAAGTCCTACTATAGTCATCAACGAGTCCTTTAAAAGTTCGGCTTCTTCGTCCCAATGTTTTTGACTTATTTTGGTAGTGATGTTTTTTACATGAAATCTATCAGCACGTCTACCATCAAATTCGAGGTCGATGCTGCAGCTGTCGTCGATGGCGGTTTTTACGTAGTTGTGTAGTTTCTCCATATCATTGCTGTGTGCGTCGTAGTGTTCTGCCATAGTGTCTGGTGTGCAATTTTTGTCGGTATTATCTGCGAATAAACACAAAGCAAACAACATTGTGTTGAGAATGCTCCATATAACTATCGTGCGTTCCCATGCATTGCTGCAATGTATGCTTCCTATAAAGAATACCATTGATAAAACTACAGGTATTATTACTATCCACCAAAGTAAAATACAAAAGAATAATATGCGTATATCATCCATTAAAATTCCAATGTTTATCAATGTAATGATAAGAAACGGAATCAGTTTTAGGATATTCTTTATAATCTTCATATTTTCACTGTTTTATCCTTATCTCATCCAACCTTCCATGCGGTAAATCTTTTGCATTAGTTTACGTTCTTTGCCGGTGGCGTTGTCGTGGTGCCATACTTCTACACGCACAGCGTAGTAGTCTTCCCAGTCGCCTTCGTAGATTGTGAACTCTTGTTTGTCGGCCAGTTTCTCAAAATGTCTATGGCTTGTTACGGCTACTTCGCTATTGTTTTTCACTTCTTTGTCGGAGAGAGCAATGTTTTCGGTTACTTCGTAGCAGCGTAGATATACGGTGCCGTTGGCAAGCTGCGGATGATAGAAGTCGTATTCATATATTCCGCCTTGACTTCCGTCCCATATTTGTAGCCATGTGTCGGAGTTTAGAGTGTCTATTGTGGCTTCTTCGTAGGAGTATTCATATTTCTCGAAATCAATGAGCTCATTAGCTAAAGGTATATTGCATTCCAAGTCTATAGGTATGGGATGTTCTTTTCCAAAGGGATCATTTTCAGGTGAAAACAGACTCATAATAAGGGTGAAAAATAGCCATGCACAAAAGCATACAGCGTTTATAAATCCGCCAATAAATACTCCGATGGCTGTTTTCCATTTTTTCCTAAGAAGTGTGATAATGAAGATTACGACTTGTATTGGCATGCATAACATTGACAAAATAAAGGCAATAGCAAAAATAATATCGCCAAACTTAAATATTGTTTCCAGTGTTGCAACAATGCAGCAAAAGATACTTACAATGGGAAATACCCACCAAAGCTCGATTAGTGTATTAATCAATTTCTTCATTTCGATGTACCTTTAAAACTTATCTATTAACGCAGCCTAGGTGGAAATATTGCTTTTGGTGCATTGAAGTGTATGTCGGATAATGTTTATAGAAGTTGCTTTAACTAAGATGTTAAATCTTCGATATATTAACAACCTCTGTTTTAACGTGCCGAAAAGGATTTTTTTTGTATCAATGTGCGTTTATCGCAGTATGGGAGTATTGTTGTGGTAATTATTTGATAATCAATATTGGTTGTTTTCTTTCCGTAGCGGGGTATATTCCTTTTCTGGGCAAACCCGGGCAGGGCAAACGCACCACTATTAAACCATCGCGAATAAAATTGCAAGAAATTCATTATCCCAACCTGCACGTTTCCTTTTAGATTTAATACTACCCTTACTTGTATCTTGCTTTAATAAAGTGAGAGCTAGTTTA
>JAFZFU010000001.1 GCA_017555745.1 Bacteroidales bacterium | reverse complement strand
GTAAACAAAGATTCCAAATAGGATTCTTCACCTTCAACACTTTTTTCGGTAACAATAAATCTGCCACCGTCATTAGGCGAAATAAAATCCAATATAAGAGCTTCGCCTACTTCGACAAGTTCACCATCGGGACTTTCTGCACTACTCAGGTCTTCACAAACCCATACTTTACCACTTACTAAATCATCTGTTTTCGATTCATTGTCGACTTCAGTTTTGTCGCACGATACCATACTTCCAATTGTTGCAAGTAATAGTATACCTAAAAGATTTTTTAAACTTTTCATTTTTTTTACACTTTAATTATTTATTATTTATTTTATTGATATGATTCATACATTCTTATTTTTCCTGTCATTTCTTCGAGTCCCCATAAAAATATTTTATCATCTTCAAGTACTCTATTAAAGAAATTATCTCTCATAATTTGATCAGAAAAAATTATATCATCGTTGTTAGATACCTCTAATGTCGTAGAAATAGAAAATCCAGAATATGAAAAGTTAATCGGTATAGACATTGTTCCATTTCCCCAATCTTCTTCAGAAAAATGCACATAAACATTACCACATCCGGATTTCCAATCTCCATGTATTTTAACATCAAGATTAATCAATGATTCATTTTTTATTTTTTTTCTAGTAAGCTCAAATGCTACTGATGTCATAGTTGTATCTCCGTATATAGATTCAGGACGAATTACTTGTATTTTAAATTCGGACCCCCCTGCCCAAAAATAATCATATTGAGTTCCTGAACTTTTCATTTTGACAATAGAACATTCATAAATTGTTTCAGGCTTAGGATCTATAAATTCTTGGTCAACATCCAATGTGTCAAATATTATAAGAGGCCAAAATACTCCGGCTTTACTACGAATACCATTCTTAAAATCAGGATAAACTGAATAGTTTATCTCTTTTAAATTAATAATTATTATCGGATGATTACTTTGATCAAATTCTTCGTCTGTAATTTCCACGTCTTCCAAATTCCCATTAATTAAAGAATAACCTTTTGCAGTATTTGATGAATAATTATCATCTAAATAACAAATAATTGGCATTTCACTACCATCCCAATTATCATGATACCCCCAATAAATATTCAAGTTGCCATAGTAGTTTTCAGCATAAAACCCAGATTCTTCCAACACATCCACATCTATAGCATTACGAAGATTTTCAAAATCAGCATTTGATTCAAAAAACACAGATTCCTCAGTATTCAAAATATCAAAGAAAGTCAAATTTTCATCCAATCCATAACTTACAACTGAACTTATTCCAGTATGGATTTCATTTATTATTTCCGGATTTTCCAATATTGCTTCTGCTATATTTCTAGCAAAAACTTCTGTTGATTTATTATCAAATGGGACATCGTTTAGTGTTACTTTTTTTGATATTGGAGAAGTTCCATCATCATCCTTATTACAAGACGTTAATACAGAAGTTCCCATAAATAATATTGCAGATAGGGTTGCCAAAATTATTTTATTCATGTTGTTTTTATTAATTATTTTATGTGTCATATTAGTTTAATTTTTTTAGATTAATAACATCTTACTAAAGTCATAGAGCAATATATATTAGTTTTCTGCGTTAACGGACATGAGCATTCAGGTTTCAATTTTATGCTTATTGTCTCCGTAGCAGACAACCAAAAGGTGCTGAAGTTGTAGATAGAAATGTTGGCAATTTGTTGTTATTTTCAATCTCTCTTCAGTGCCTTTATTTCATATTATATACTCATTAATTGTATTTTTGTTTTTTTATTTCATAATTCTATTTTTTCAGTTATACACAGCTATCTAATTTCAAAGACATAGTATTAAAAATTATTTCATTTATACCTCCGCACACTATGGAGGGTGTATGCTTGCCAACAATATTAAACCATCAAGATGTTTCTTACTCATTGTACATCAATTTTTCATCAACCTAATTTACATACTATCCGAATCTCTTTCGGTAGAAACGGCTGTAGTACCACGTTCGGTTTCGCCACCACGAGTTGCTATTCCTCGGAAGGTTCCGGTTTCTTCGTCAAAATAAAATTCTACTTCATATTTTTCATCGGTCATTTCTATGATCCAATTTTCCATTTCTAATTCGTCGGTTGTTTCAAACTTTTGCTTATCTTTTTCTTCAGGAGCATACTCAGGTTTTTCGTTACTTTCGATAGTTATAATATGCCCTTCGCGAGTTAGATGGATCAGATGAAGTATAAATTCATCTCGTTCTTCGGTCGAACCGAACTTTCTGTAGTCTTCTTCTCCGTCTATCTTAAAAAAGAGAATAGATGTTTCTTGAGCCAAAAGTTTTTGGCTCAATTCTTGAGATGGTTCCATCTCGCTTTCTTTTTGGCACGAAACCATTGTGCCTGATAAAGCTACTGATAGTAGCATAATTTTTGTGATTTTCTTTGTCATTTTTATTCTATAATTATGTTATTATTTATTTTCTTGTACTTCCGGTAATTTTAGTGGTTTTTTAACCGCATTTAATAGATATCTTGTTACCTTTCTATTTCTTTCTTCGGTTTCTATATCGTGAAAAATCATTATCATTCCGGCATGATAGCTATAAACCAATTTCGACATATTTTTATAACTTTCATTAGCTTTTTTTTCATATTTCTTTTTTATATCATCTGCATAAACATTATATATGCACAACGGATATACTTTTCCATTTTCATATCTATTAAGTACTGTATCTTTATTCAAATTTGTTATATTAAATTCTTGAAGCATCGGCAAAATTCCTTCTTTATCGTGTGGTACAAAAAGCGTAATATCTGTTTTAACACTATCGGTAATAGGATATTGCATTATGCACATCACCGTAAATTCGGTGCGATGCTCGTATTGCTTATATAATTCCGTTTGGCTATATGCCTTATACGATACTGCAAGCAACAATGCCATTATAAATATTTTTATATTCACACTTTTCATACTCAATATTGTTATATCATAATTTTCTTTCCCATTCCTTTATCAAAGGAGATAAACACTTCATTACTTGAACATCTTGTACTGCAATACATTTCCAAATTGTTATATATCGGTTCGGCATCTGCTATCATATAGGCTGTGTCGGCAACAAAGTTTTGTTCTATTTCTATTTGTGTTTCAGCTTCTGTCAATAGCACCGGGATATGCTCTTGCTCTATAGGGGCAGTGGCTATTATGTCGGGCTGCGGCGTGGCAGTGGTGGGCATAGTGTTCTGCTCAGTGGTCGGTTTGTTTTTTATTTCATTATCGGTTATTGTTGCAGGCTTATCGGTGGTTTGTGCCACCAATATAGTGGGCGAAGGCTGCAATGCTTCGGGGGTATTCGGAATCAATACGGAGTTTATACGGAGTTGCCACAGCCCTACCACCACGGCAGCCACACATGCCGCCACTGCCACAATTCTTTTCATAGCAGTTCTCGATAAAGATATAATCTTGGCAGAACGCGTAGCAGTTTTTTCGTTTTCATACCATTGGTCTATCTTGCTATCGAGGGCACCACGCTCTTTTTGGCAGAAATAACGTATGGCAAAGGCTTGCACCAAAGGGGCATCGTTTTTAAACCTATCGGGTAGCGGATTGGTATGCAGGAAATACGTATACAGGCTGTGCATCTCGTCGGGCGAGAGGCTTGCAGCATAAAAGCGTTTCAGCAATTTTTCTATTTCTTCCGGACTGTTATTCATAACACATTTCGTTGTTTATTACTATATTCTTTATTTTCTCTATTGATTTGGTTAGTATTTTACTTACTTTTCGGGGCGAAACATTCATTATCTTGCCAATGTCGGTCAGCGACATGCTTCCGTAAAAATACATCTCCACCATTGCTTTGTCTTTGGCATCGAGGTTGGATAAAGCCTCCGAAACCAATGTGGATCTTGCATGGTACATTTCGCAGTCGCCATCGTTGCCTTCGTCGGCCACAAACATCGCCTCATCTATATCTACAAATAGTTCTGCTTCGGCGTTGCTGCTCTTAAGCAATCTTATCGAACTGTTTATCGTGCTTTTATACATATACGATTTTATATCGCTGACATTGCGTTTAAACATTCGGCGATGTATCCAAAACATCTCTATTACATCTTGCACCAAATCTTTCGACCTCTCATAATCGTGCAATACAGACATGGCAGCACTAATCATTTTAGGCTGCAGCAATACTATAATGCTTTTTATCTCTTCGTCGTATCTTGTCATTCGGTGCACATGTTTTTTTTGCTATTTAGTATTTTTAGTTCGAAAGAAACGTTTCGCTTCGTCGACTATTCAATCTGCAAAATTAGCATCCTTCTATATATATAGAGTACAATTAACACTCTGTGTGCTCATTTTTTAAGAAAAAATATTCTTATTGCTTGATTATATGACAGCATTTTTTTACTATTCCCCCATATTTAACAAACAAAACTCATATTTTAACTTTCGAGAGATTGTCTTTTATTTGTTGTGCCACACAATATGGAATTACGAAATCAGGGATGTCGGGCTTAATATTTAAACGTGGATTTTTTAGAAGTTGCCTTTATTGGTTTAGCAGTACCCGATACGTCAGTCGGCACTCTAAATTGTCCGCCGAATAAGTCTTGCGAAGCAAAGTTGTATTAACAATTTTAAAACGTTTTAACAGCACATCATTTAACATGGAGAACGGCTTATTTGAATGCTGCGATGTTTTTTGCGAGAAATAAGGCAATATAGCGGAGTTATCGGCATAAATCACTGATAATCAAACATAGTGTATTTTCTAATAAATTATCGGGGTGTTTTTTTGGCGACGATAGGGTATCCGAAAGTCGACAATAGGGTGTCGTGCGATTCATGGTAGGGTGTTTTTTGGTGAAGAGCGGGGTGTTTTTGAAAAGCCCCCGCACCTTATTCCAAAACATCCCGGGGTGTTTTGAAAAAGTATCGGGATGCTTTCTTCATTTCATCGCCATGTTTTTTCAAAAGGATAGGGAGGTTTTTGACTTGGTCCGGCATTTTTTAGCACCAAACGGCCGTTTTTCGTTGACGAAAAACAGCCGTTTTTGGCCATTTTTGCCCATATTTCAGCACCCGAATTTAACATTTAAAGACAAACCGTTTAACATTTAAAGAAACCATCATGGAGGGGGAATATTGGTTTAAGATTATGGCTGCGCCAAAGCAACGAGTCAACAAGATAACGAGACAACTAGTGAGGCGATAGCGGGTTCTATGGAACTACGGATTTATGGAATCACGGAGGTGGCAGCAAGTCCCAAGCAACTAAAAACTCATCACTCGCTACTCGTTGCTCAAAGCCTCCTTAGTCCTTTGTCTTTAGTATGTAGTCCTTAGTCCTTTTTACTATTCAACAAAGGTCAAATTCGGCTCTATCAGCCAAATTCGGCATACAAAAACATTGTTGCGACAAACTTTCGGCAGTTTGTTTATTGTCTGATTGTTAAACAATTATTTTCGCGTAACATAAATAATATAACAAAGAGGCAGATATATTGCCCCATAAGTCGTTTTTTTTTCGTATCTTTGCAATCTTTTATGGCGACTTCTAAAAACTGTTTTGCAAGCGGTTTGCAGATTTTTAGGGATTGCCATATAGCATAAAATCACGATTATAAGGAATACGATGAAAAATATAAGAAACTTTTGCATTATAGCGCATATCGACCACGGAAAAAGCACATTAGCCGACAGATTATTGGAATATACCAAAACCATATCGCAACGAGATATGGAAAACCAAGTGTTGGACAATATGGATTTGGAGAAAGAAAGAGGTATCACCATCAAAAGCCATGCCATACAAATGGAATACATGCAAGATGGCGAAAAATATATCCTAAACCTTATCGACACTCCGGGCCACGTGGATTTCTCCTACGAAGTATCTCGCTCTATAGCTGCTTGCGAAGGTGCTTTGCTTATTGTGGATGCTACTCAGGGTATCCAAGCTCAGACAATTTCTAACCTTTATTTGGCTTTAGACAACAACTTGGAGATAATTCCTGTGCTAAATAAAATGGACCTCAACAATGCCATGCCCGAAGAAGTCTCCGACCAAATATGCGACCTTATAGGCTGTAGCCACGAAGACATTTTGCCTGCAAGTGGAAAAACAGGTATGGGGGTTGATGCTATATTGCGTGCCATAGTAGAAAAAATTCCTGCTCCTAAAGGCGACGTAAACGAACCATTGCAAGCATTGATTTTCGACTCGGTGTTCAATCCTTTTCGAGGTATAGTTTCTTATTTCAGAATAATGAATGGAACGATAAAGACAGGTGACTTTGTGAAGTTTGTGAACACCGGCAAGGAATATCATGCCGATGAGATAGGCGTGCTAAAGCTAAAGATGGAACCTCGCAAAGAATTATCTGCCGGTAATGTTGGATACATTATTTCCGGTATCAAAACTTCGAAAGAGGTACAGGTGGGCGACACTATTACTCATGTGAATACCCCATGTAAAGAAGCTATAGCAGGTTTTGAAGCTGTAAAACCTATGGTGTTTGCCGGTATATATCCGGTAGATAGTGACGATTACGAAGAATTGCGTGCATCTATCGAGAAATTACAACTTAACGATGCTTCGCTTACTTTCGAACCAGAATCGTCGTTGGCTCTTGGATTTGGTTTCCGTTGTGGTTTCTTGGGATTGCTTCACATGGAAATTATACAAGAACGCTTGGAGCGTGAGTTTAATATGGACGTAATAACAACGGTTCCAAACGTGCAATACAAAGTACACCTTACCAATGGCGAGGTGTTGGACGTATACAACCCATCGGGATTGCCCGAACCTAACTACATAGACTTTGTGGAAGAGCCTTACATCACAGCACAGATAATAACCAAAGCCGACTACATAGGCTCGATAATGAAACTATGTATCGACAAACGCGGTATTCTTAAAAATCAAGTATACTTGACTACCGACCGTATAGAAATAACATTTGAGCTACCTTTGGGCGAAGTAGTGTTCGACTTCTACGATAAGCTAAAAAGTATATCCAAAGGCTATGCTTCATTCGACTATTTCCAATCGGGCTACAAGCCTTCTAAATTGGTTAAGTTGGAAATATTGCTTAACGGCGACCCCGTAGATGCCCTTTCGGCATTAACGTTTGTTGATAATGCTTATCCTCTTGGACGTCGTATGTGCGAAAAGCTTAAGGAACTTATACCTCGCCAACAGTTCGATATTGCCATACAAGCTGCCATAGGTAGCAAGATTATAGCCCGCGAAACAGTGAAGGCAGTACGTAAGGACGTAACAGCAAAATGTTATGGCGGTGATATTTCGCGTAAGCGTAAACTACTTGAAAAGCAGAAAGAAGGTAAGAAACGTATGCGTCAGGTAGGTAATGTAGAAGTACCACAAAGTGCATTCTTGGCAGTACTTAAATTAGATTAGAATTATGCAACTATTTCTACGAAAAACCATATTGATGTTATTAGCATCTATTGCAATATTGGGATTGTCTTGTTGTGCAACAAATAAGACAATCTCCGACCATGATGCTATTTTCAATGTCAAGTGGTATTTAGTAAAATATGTTGATACAGATAATGCTACAGAAGAAAATGCTTTCGAAACAATAAAAGATATTCCTTTAAAATCCGATGATATTTGTTGGTTCATACTTACAACTGATACACTCTGTTATGTTGGACCTAAAATTCCCAATGCAAATGTGTATAGAGGTTATGGTGTTTGCAATAGATTTGAGCGTTATTACAAAGTAAATACAAAGAAGAAAGAGATTCAATTCGTGTCACCTTTTATGACGGAAATCGGATTTAGAGGAGAAACAGGAATTAAAGTAAATAAAGTGGAGGAAAGATTTATAGATAGTTTTAGGAATATAACCAACTATAAATTTGAAGGTGATACACTTCTACTATATTATGATGATGGTAAGAAGTATGTGCAATTCCAGAAAAAAAGGATTAAATAACAAATAATATACAAATAATGAGATACAGAATTATAACATTTCTATTTTTGGCATCGCTTGTGTTTGGTGCCAATGCACAAGACAAGATGCTTACATCCGACCAACTTATGGACGGCAAATTGTATCCTGCCCGTATGCGCGGATTGCAGTTTATAGGCAAAACCAACAACTATTCGTACATAAAAGACAATACGTTGTATAGTGCCAACAAAAAATCGGAAAAGGCATTGCTTACACTAAGCGAACTAAACAAAGCCATGGTTTCGGCCAACGCCTCGGAGTTGTCGTATTTTCCAAATGTATCGTTTAAAAACGACCGCGAATTTATGTTCTACTCCAACGGCAAGATGTATGTTTACAACCTTAAATCGAACACCGTTTCCAACCCGATGGAATACGCCACCGATGTAGAAAACATCGACATCAACCAGGCTACATATCAATATGCCTACACCAAAGGCAACGACCTATATGTGGTGTCCGGCAAGAAAGAAAAGAAATTCAGCGACGAAGACAGCGGCGTAGTATTCGGCCAATCGGTACACCGCAGCGAGTTTGGCATAGAAAAAGGAACATTTTGGTCGCCAAAAGGCAACTTGTTGGCATTCTACAAAATGGACCAAAGCATGGTAACCGACTATCCTATCGTGAACACCGCAGCAAGAGTGGCAACCGTTGTTCCGGAAACCTATCCCATGGCCGGCATGAAAAGCCACGAAGTAGAAGTAGGTATATACAACACCCTTAACGACAAAACCGTTTACCTTCAATCGAGAAAAGACAATTCGGTGGAAGAACGCGAAAACTACCTTACCAACATAAGCTGGAGCCCCGACGAAAAATTTGTATACATAGCCAAGATAAACCGCGGACAAAACCACATGTGGCTCGAACGCTACAATGCCGAAACAGGCACTTTGGACAAAGTATTGTTCGAAGAAAAGAACGACCGCTATGTTGAACCTACCGACGGACTTATGTTTATCCCCAACAACGCGACTCAATTTTTATGGCTCAGCCAACGCGACGGATACAAACACATCTATTTGTACGACATCGAAGGAAACCTTATCAAACAAGTAACCAAAGGGAACTACGAGGTACAATCCATAATAGGTTTCGATGCCAAAGCCGAAAAAGTATTCTTCTACTCCAACATAGAAAATCCCATGGAACGTGCTGCTTATAGTGTAGACATCAAAACAGGCAACGTTACACGCATAAGCACCACCAAAGGTACCCACAGCATAATAGCCAATGCCAAAGGCGATATGTTTATAGACATGTATAGCAGCACCACAGTGCCATACCAAGCACTATTGGTATCCGACAAAGGCAAAACCATAAAAGAGATACACTCCTCGGCCAACCCATTGGCTGAATACCAAATGCCCGAAATAGAAGTAGGCACCATCAAGTCGGCCGACGGCGTTAGCGATCTATGCTATCGTCTTATAAAACCCATCAACTACAACGACGGCAAGAAACACCCCGTACTTGTGTACGTATATGGCGGCCCTCATTCGCAAATGGTAACCGAAAGCTGGATGGCCGGTGCCAACTTATATTTTATGTTCTTGGCACAACAAGGCTATGTGGTGTTCACAGTCGACAATCGTGGTACCAACAACCGTGGCTTTGAGTTCGAAAGCATAATACATCGCAATTTGGGCGTAGCCGAAATGGCCGACCAAATGAAAGGTGTGGAATTTGTAAAATCATTACCATACGTTGATGTAAACCGCATAGGTGTAGAAGGTTGGAGCTATGGCGGATTTATGACCATAAGTCTTAAACTTACTCACCCCGATGTGTTCAAAGTAGGTTGTGCCGGTGGTCCCGTTATCGATTGGAAATGGTACGAAGTAATGTATGGCGAACGCTATATGGACACCCCTCAAGAAAACCCCGAAGGATATAAAAGCACAAGTTTGCTTGGCAAAGTAAACAACTTAGACGGTCGTTTGTTAGTTATCCATGGTGCCGAAGACCCTACAGTGGTATGGCAACACTCGTTGGAATTTATCGACGCCTGCATAAAAGCCGGAAAACTTGTGGACTACTTTGTATATCCTCATCACCCACACAATGTGCGTGGCGCCGACAGAGTACACCTATACAAGAAAATGTTTGACTATTATCAACAAAACTTATAATACACCATTATCATTAACTAATAAAACAAATAGTTATGTTTACAGGAATAGTAGAAAAAACCGCTAAGGTTGTAAAGATAGAACAAGATAAAACCAACTTCCATTTTACTTTGGAAGTTGATTTTGCCGACGAATTGGCTATAGACCAAAGTATGGCACACGACGGTTGCTGCCTTACGGTGGTAAGTGTAGACAAAGAAAAGAAACAATACGTGGTTACCGCTATGGACGAAACAATGCTTAAAACAAACCTAAGCACCTGGAAAGTAGGCACCGAAGTAAACGTTGAACGTTCGATGCGCATGGATGGTCGCTTCGATGGTCATATAGTTCAAGGCCATGTCGACCAAACAGCCACATGCACCAATGTAGTAGACGAAAACGGCAGCTGGCGCTATTACTTTGAATACGACTTCAACAAAAACAAGAATATTACCGTACCCAAAGGCTCTATATCCATCAACGGAGTAAGCCTTACGGTAGTAGACTCGGAAAAAGGTATGTTTTCCGTTGCCATTATACCTTACACACACCAAGTAACCAACTTTCACAACTTCCAAAAAGGCACAGTAGTGAACATAGAGTTTGATGTGTTTGGCAAATACGTACAACGATTGTTAGAACAATATATGGAAGCTGCTAAATAGCAGCTTTCTTTTTATCATTTCTCCTATGCAGACAATAAAGATTACCGCCATTCGAAAAACCGAATATCCCGACCTTATGCAAGAATACGAAAACCCTATAACTCATGCTTGCGACATAATGGTTGGGCAAACATACCTTGTTAAGGACTGCCAAAAACCCGACGGCTTGTGCGACAGTGCTTGGCAAACGCTGCTGCCTTTCGTGGAAGAACTGTCACAAGGTGGCGGCAACTTCTTCGACGGATGGATGAAAAATCCGTATTCGGCTATGCTTTCGTGCAACGATGGTTTCCGTCCCGTAAGCTTTCTTGTGGAGGTAGTAGATGATAAAAAAACAACAAACCATTGAACATTAAGCACACAAAATCTCTTATTATCTTGTTTTTTATACTAACAATTAACCACTGCTAAATGAAAAAGATTACAATTACACCACAATCGGGGCTTATACTTGAAGGCGGAGGAATGCGCGGAGTGTTTACCAGCGGAGTACTCGACTGCTTTATGGATAAAGGCATACGATTTCCCTACACCATAGGCGTAAGTGCCGGAGCATGCAATGGATTGTCGTATATGTCGGGACAGAGAGGACGTGCCAAGTATAGCAATATCGATATGCTTGACAAATACCATTTTATAGGCATAAAACACCTAATAACAAAAGGTAACATAATGGACTTCGACCTTATGTTTCACACCTTCCCCGAACAGATAATACCCTACGACTACGAGGCATACGGCAAATGTAGCGAAGAATACGAGATGGTAACCACCAACTGCTATACGGGCAAAGCTTGCTACTATAGCGAGAAAAACGATCCTCACAGGATAATAGAGATAGTAAAAGCCTCCAGCAGTCTACCCTTTGTATGTCCCATAGCCTACGTAGACGACACCCCTATGCTCGACGGCGGCATTGCCGACAGCATACCACTGCTACGAGCCAGAGAACTCGGCTACAACAACAACGTAGTGGTATTAACCCGAAACAAAGGCTATCGCAAAGAAGACAAACCCTCTAAGATACCGGCATTTTTCTATCGTAAATATCCGGCCTTGCGACAAGCCATAGCCTCGCGAAACATGATGTACAACAAACAAATAGCATTGGTAGAAGAACTAGAAGATAAAGGCGAACTGATAGTGATACGCCCTACACAACCCATCACCGTAGGTCGCATGGAAAAAGACACCGACAAACTATTGGACCTATATAACCAAGGCTACAAAGCAGCAGAACTTTTGTTTTAACAGCAAAAGATAAATACTTAAAAGGCAGCCACAATTCTATATATCTATCTGAGCAGCGGGGTGATTGACGATTTCTACCGGTGCTGTGGCTATCTTTTTGGTACGCCACTTGCCACAACGATGATAGATAATAGAGAATATAAGACCAAACAGCCAACCAACCGGTATAGAAATCCACACTCCTATGCTACCCCACAAATGCGAAAAGAAATACGCCGTAGGTATACGGAAGATCCATAACGAGAGAAGCGAGATAAGCATGGTAGGCACAGTGTCGCCGGCACCACGAAACAGACCGGTAAACGAAAACATGGCCGAAAACAAAAAATAGAACGGTCCACATATCAATAGATATCTATAGCCTTCGGCAATAACTTCGGGATCGGTAGTGAAAAGCGACATTATATCCTTACCAAAAAGAATAAATATCAAAGATATAACAAGCGATATAACTATATTGATTTTGATAGTAAACCTAAATGCTTTGCTTACCCTATCCATTTTGCCTGCCCCTATATTTTGTCCTGTAAAAGTAGATAGAGCCTGACTGAAATTCATAGCCGGCATAATGGCTATGGCATCGATACGCATCATGGAACTATAAGCAGCCACCATAACGGTGCCAAAACCATTTACTATCGACAGCAATGCCATCTGTCCCAAACTTACTACCGACTGTTGCACACCGGTGGGCAAACCTATCTTTATCATCTTAGCGAATATATCGCTACTCCATTTCCATCCACGAAAACGTATGGCAGCATGCGAACGTTTGGCACGAAGATAAATAAGCAACGAAGAACAAGCACACACCTGCGATATAACGCTGGCCCACGCCGACGATACCAAACCCCAATGCATAACACATATAAAGAAAAGGCTGAGAGCCAAATTGAGGATATTGGACCCTATAAGGAAGAATAGCGGAGTACGCGAATCGCCCATACCTCGCAACAATGCCGAAGTACCATTAAAGCCAAAGCTAAATACCGTACTGATAAGATATACCCTAAGGTATGCCACAGCACCAGGAAAGACATCGGCGGGAAGATGGACAATACGATAAATAATAGGGGTTAGCAATATACCCAACACAGTGATAAGCAACCCCGATGCTATGATGAAGAAATATGTGGTATCAATACTTTTGCGAAGGTTGACACTGTCGCGGGCACCTATATAATGCGACACAAGCACAGTACCTCCCGAACTTATACCTATAACCAACGACATCAATAGGAATATAACAGGATAGGCAGCACCCACTGCCGCCAACGCTTCTTTGCCCAAATAGCTACCCACCACAGCCGAGTTGACTATATTGTAGGTCTGCATAAAGAAGTTACCCAATATTATGGGTATGGCAAAACTTATTAATGGTCGTCCTATCCGTCCTGTTGTAAAATCGTTCATTATATAAATACTCTTCTTAAAAAAAACTCACCATCAACAACAAACCACTATAAACATTTGTTGCATACACTCCTTTTAGATTCTACAACGGAGCAATGTGAGGTTTAGCATCAGCAGTATCGAAACAATGCAATTAATAATCTATCGAATAATGTAAACCACGATTTTCTTTTCTGTTTCGAGCCATCTTGGTTATTAAATAGGCACACGCTATAAGATTGCGCAACTCGCACAACTCTTCGGTAAGTACGGAGCGGTTGTACAAATCCTCTGTTTCGCGATAGATAAGATTCAATCGGTCGAAAGCACGTTGCAAACGTAGGTCGCTACGCACTATACCCACATAGTTCGACATAATTTCTTGCAACTCTTTGCGTGTTTGCGTTATAAGAATCATCTCTTCGTTAAGCACCATACCATCGGAATTCCAGTCAGGCACCTCGGTGCAATAATCTATACTTTTAACCTTTTCTATGGCATGCATAGCCGCATTGTGGGCATACACCACCGCCTCGAGTAGTGAGTTTGACGCCAAACGATTGCCACCATGCAAACCGGTACGCGAACATTCGCCGGCAGCATAAAGATGATGTATCGACGACTCGCCATTCTTGTCGACAGATATACCACCACATTGGTAATGAGCAGCGGGGCGTATAGGTATCATATCTTTAGCAATGTTTATTCCTATTTCGAGACATTTGGCATAGATATTCGGGAAGCCCTCCATAAGATGAGTTTTGCCTATATGACGTGCATCAAGATATAAATGGTCGGCACCGCTGAGTTTCATCTCATTATCGATGGCACGGGCCACTATATCGCGTGGTGCCAACGATAGGCGACTATCGTATTTTTGCATAAATTCATTACCCTTAAGGTCTTTGAGTATCGCTCCTGCTCCACGCATAGCCTCGGTAATAAGGAACGCCGGACGCTCCTGCGGATTGTATAAGCTGGTGGGGTGAAACTGCATAAACTCCATATCTTGCAACACGCCTCGTGCACGATGTACCATAGCCACACCGTCGCCGGTGGCTATAATAGGATTGGTAGTAGTGGCATATACATTGCCCAAACCTCCTGTAGCCAAGAGTGTAACCTTGGCAAGATAGGTATCCACCTTATGTGTTTCGGAGTTTAATACATATACTCCATAACAAACTATATTCGGAGTATGACGTGTAACCCTCATACCCAAATGATGCTGAGTAATAAGGTCGACGGCATATTGGTTTTCTTTGATAATGATATTTGGATGATTGCAAACCTCTTGCAGCAATCCTCGTTCTACTTCGGCACCTGTAGAATCCTTATAATGAAGTATGCGATGATCGGAATGCCCGCCTTCGCGATGAAGGTCGAAACTACCATCAGAGTTTTTGTCGAAGTTGACGCCATAACGCACCAATTCCTTTATACGGTTGGGGGCTTCGCAAATGGTCATACGCACCACATCTTCGTCGCAAATACCATCACCTGCCACCAAAGTATCGCTTATATGCTTATCAAAACTATCGGAGTCGTACATAACAGCAGCTATTCCACCCTGTGCGTATTTGGTGCTACCTTCGGAGGCATCGGCTTTGCTAAGCACACATACCTTGCCATATTCGGCCACCTTGAGGGCGAAACTAAGTCCGGCTATACCCGAGCCAACAACTAGAAAATCAAACTCATATCGCATATCGTATATATTTTTTCTTGCTATTAATACATTGCAAATGTACGCAAAATATTTTGATTAAGGCAGATGGCAACAAAAATATTTTTTGCAATAAGCATTGTATGCCACAGTAAGCCCTATATGCAGGCATGGCAACGATATAAAAAACACATAACAAAAGGCTCGAAAAATACCTCGCGACGATGATTGAAAAACATCGAGAGGAAAATCGAAAAAGGTCGAGAGGAAAATTGTACAACCTCGTGATGAAAAATCCACAACAAGCCATAATAAGAAAAACTTTGATAAGCAAGAATACAAAAAGTTTTAGATAAAAACTTAAATCCCAATACTATGAAAAAAATATTTGTTTAATTAAAAAAAAATTAGTACCTTTGCACCGATTTAAAAAGTGATAAATTAAAAACTATATATAACAATGAGTGCAGAAAAAAGATATTGCTTAGCAATAAATCCGGGTGCTACAAGTACAAAAGCATCTGTTTATGATGGAGAAAACGAAGTTTTTACCGAAAACATCAAACACCCCATCGAAGAAATCAAACAATTTGCCGAAATAGCAGACCAATTTGATTATCGCAAAAACACGATATTGGATATGTTGAAAAAACACGAAATCGATGTAAAAGACATAGCCATAGTAGTTGGACGTGGTGGTTTGACCAAACCATGCGAATCGGGTATCTATCGTGTAAACGACAAGATGTTGGAAGAATGCCGTGCAGGTATACAAGGAAAACATGCTTGTAACTTAGGCTCGTTAATAGCACACAGCATAGCCCAAGAAATAGGATTAGACGCTGCTTACATAGCTGACCCCGGTATCGTAGACGAACGCCCCGAGATAGCAAAAATATCGGGACACCCTGTATTTGACCTTGACCCTGAACGCGAAGGTGTTATTTGGCACTGCTTAAACCAAAAAATGACTGCCAAACTTTATGCTCGCGAACAAGGTAAGAAATATGAAGATCTGAACTTGATAATAGCACACATGGGTGGTGGAGTATCGGTAGGTATACACAGCCATGGCAAAGTTATAGAAGTAAACAGAGCTTTGTGTGGTTTGGGTGCTATGTCGACAACACGTGCAGGTTCTATCAACTCAAGCAAATTGGTAGAAGTATGCTTTAGCGGAAAATACACTAAACAAGAAATCATTAAGATGATAACTGCCGAAGGTGGTTTTGTAGCATACCTTGGCACCAACGATGCTTACGAAGTAGAAGTAAAAGCATTGGAAGGCGACGAAAAATGCAAACTAATGGTTGATGCTTTCTGCTACCAAGTAAGCTTGGAAATAAGCCGTTTGGCAGCTACCGTAAAAGGTAAAGTAGACGCTATATTGCTTACAGGTGGTATTGCTTACAGCAAACCTTGGATGGCTCAAATAGCCGAACACGTTGACTGGATAGCTCCTGTAACCGTATACAAAGGCGAAAACGAAATGTTGGCATTGGCTATGTGTGGAAAAGAAGTTCTTGACGGAACTGCCGAAATAAAAACTTTGTTGAAATAAGAAACATTGCAAGTAATGAAAAAAATAGTTTTGTTGGCAGCGTTATTGCCGTTGGTAAGTGTTAATGCACAAAAAACAGAGTTAAAAACATTTGAAGACTCGGTGGCATACGCCATTGGATGCGATGTGGCAGGAGGTGTAAGACAAATGAACATCGACTATAATATGCTGATACAAGGTATAGCAGATTTTTCTAAAAACAAAAATCTATTCTCTCCAAATGATGTAAAGAATATACTTACCGAATATCAGATACGCCAACAAAAAGGTGCACAGCAAAAAGCCGAAGAGAATATCGAAAAGGGCAAGAAGTTTTTGGCCGAAAACCGCAACAACAAATCAGTATACCAAACTGAATCGGGGTTGCAATACAAGATAGTAAAACAAGGCACAGGCAACAAGCCCAAACCTACCGACAAAATAAAATTTCATTACAAAGGCAGTTTGCTCGATGGCACAGTGTTCGACAGCTCTTACGATCGCGGTCAACCACTTACCGGAGGGGTAAACCAATTTATAAAAGGATGGATAGAAGGTCTACAACTGATGCCCGAAGGTTCTAAATACATATTTTATATACCTAGCAACTTAGGTTATGGCAACCAACAAGCAGGTGCCATTCCTCCGGGTTCGGTGCTGATATTCGAAGTAGAACTTTTAGAAATAGTAAAATAACATTTTTTATTTCCCCCAAAGAAGTCCAAAATATCTTTTTGGACTTCTTTATTTTAAGACAACATAGGCTATATGGCAGGCAACAGCATTGGAACAATATTTAAACTTACCACTTTCGGCGAAAGTCATGGCGAATATATCGGCGGAGTATTGGACGGATGTCCTTCCAATATTACAATAGATATGGATATTATAAACCACGATTTATTGCGTCGCAATCCTAAAACGTTCTTTTCGACAGCAAGGATAGAAACGGACCAAGTGGAAATAATATCGGGAATATTTGACGGAAAAACTTTGGGTACACCCATTGCTTTCCTTATCAAAAACACAGCACAACGTTCCGAAGACTACGAGATATTGAAACACTGTTTTCGCCCATCACACGCCGATTACACTTATCAAACTAAATACGGCATACGCGACTATCGCGGAGGCGGAAGAGCATCGGCTCGCGAAACAGCAGCAAGAGTAGTGGCTGGAAGCATAGCCAAACAGATATTACAACAACACGGCATAACTATTTTTGCTTTCACATCGGCAATTGGCAAAATAGAAGTGGAGAAGGATTATAAAATGTTGGATTTAAATCTGAGGGACACAAATGCATTGTATTGCCCCGATAGCGACAAAGTCCAAGATATGCAAACCCATTTGAAAGAGGTTGCCGACAATGACGATAGCGTTGGCGGAATTATAACATGCGTTATAAAAGGTTGCCCTGTAGGCCTCGGCGAACCGGTGTTCGACAAACTACAAGCCGACTTGGCAAAAGCCATGATGAGCATACCATCGGCAAAAGGTTTTGAATATGGCGACGGCTTTGAAATGGCCAAGATGTATGGCAGTCAATGCCTCGATATATTCAACAACGACTTATCGTTGCAAAGCAATCATTCGGGTGGCATACAAGGAGGCATATCCAACGGCGAAGACATATTTTTCAGAGTGGCATTCAAACCGATAGCCTCGTTAAGAATGTCCATACCTCTAACCCACGAAGACGGAAATAGCGAAACAAGAAAGATAGGCGGACGACACGATGTATGCCAAGTGCCTCGCGCAGTACCGATAGTAGAAGCTATGGCCGCCATAACAATATTGGATAAGATGTTGATAGCCCAAAGCTACCACTAAAGATACTACACTATAACTAAAGGCAACTTCTAAAAATTGCTTTGCAAGTGATTTATGGAATTTTCTTGAGAAAAATTCCAAGAAAAAAACGTAAACGTTGCTATCGACGAAGTCAACACGCAAAAGTTCACCTATTTAATAATAATATTTCATAGAACGTGGATTTTTTAGAAGTTGCCTTAATTTTAGAAGTTGTTTAAATATATCTTACAACTAAATACTAAAACAAATGTTATTCCGTTAAAGAGCAGTAAACATAATATTGTAAGTATAAATAATTATGAAAAAAGGAATACAATTACTTGTTATTTGTAGTTTGTTGCTTTCGTGCAAAAACAATAGCGACAGTTTTGTTATAGATGGATACATAAAAGGTGGTGAGAATAAGTATATAAAAATAGAAGAAATAACACCAACGGAAATATTGGTTATCGATTCGATACAATTGGATAATAAAGGCGAATTTAAGTTTAAGTACAAGATGCCTTACAAAAGTTTTTACAACATAGTGGTGTCGCCCCACGACTTTGTAATGCTACTCCCCGACTATGGCGAAAAAATCAAAATCACAGGCAATTACAACAACTTTTCGCGTACTTATCAGTTGGTAGGCTCGCCCGAATCGCAACTATTATGGCAACTCAATGACTACACTATTATGGGTGCTGACCGTTTGGATTCGATAAAAAATGTATACGACGTATTAGTACAAAACACCGATACCAACTTTATAAAAAAAGAAAAACAACTGCTCGATAGCATATACCTAAACGCATACTACGAGCAACAAGATTATATAATCAGTTTTATAGAAGAGCATAACGGATCGTTATCCACTTTAATAGCACTATACAAGACGTTCAATACCATACCACTCATAAAACCCGAACAAGGCTTTGAATACTACGAAATAGTAAACAACGGTCTTAAAAACAATATGCCCGAAAATCCACACACACTCAACTTCGACAATACCATAAAGAAAATGAGATTTAAATATGGCGATATGGTAGGCGGAGGGGCTTCGATAACTATGGGTGAGTAACACACAACGATATGCAACAACGAACAAAAATATATTTTATATCCGACATACACTTGGGAATACCTCCTAACGAAAAAGAACGTGAACAATGCTTTGTAAACTGGCTTGATGATGTGAAAGCCGACGCACAAAAGATATTCTTGTTAGGCGATATATTCGATTTTTGGTTTTCGTATAAGCATGTGGTTCCTCGAGGATATGTGAGGGTACTTGGAAAACTGGCCGAACTAACCGATAGCGGAATAGAAGTCCACTATGCCATAGGCAATCACGACATGTGGATTTTCGACTATTTTGAAAAAGAATTAGGAATAAAGACATATACCAAGCCATGGGATTTTACATACAACGGCAAAACATTTTTGGTGGGTCATGGCGACGGATTGGGCAAAAGCGACAAAAAGTATAACTTTCTAAAAATACTTTTTTCAAGCAAGATATGTCAAAAACTATTTGCTTCGCTACATCCTTACATAGGAATATCGTTGGCAAACTTCTGTTCTAAGAAGAGTCGCTTTTCGCATTCCGAATTCGATGCACGATATTTCGGCGACGATAAAGAAGACATAACCGTTTATTGCAACAACGCAATAAAAACCAAACCATACGACTACTGCATATTCGGACACAGACATTTGGTATTGGACAAAAAACTAGGCACCAAAACACGCTACATAAACTTAGGTGAATGGGTAACCCAAAAGCACTATGCCGTATACGATGGCAAGGACATAACGATAAAAGAGTACAAATGTACTCCACAAGCAAATAAAACAAATTGATTAGAATTAAATAGAATATAAATAGAAAACCCTTTGATTATGAAATTAAATATAGATGCTACAGCACAAGCCAATGTTGAAAATTGGTTGAATGGCAATTATGATAATGAAACCAAATCCGCCATACGCAAGATGATGGAAGAAAACCAAAATGAGCTAAACGAAAGTTTTTACCGCAATTTGGAGTTTGGCACCGGTGGATTGCGTGGTATAATGGGAGTTGGTACCAACCGTATGAACAAATATACTGTTGCTATGGCTACACAAGGATTGGCCAACTATGTTTTAAGTTCCTTTTCGGGTCTTAAAGAAATTAAAGCAGCAGTGGCCTACGACTGCCGAAACAATAGTCATTTCTTTGCAAAGATAACAGCCGATGTATTGGCAGCCAATGGTATTCATGTTTACTTATTCGACAAATTACGTCCCACTCCTGAGTTGTCGTTTGCTGTACGCCAATTAGGATGTCAGGTAGGTGTTATGATTACTGCCTCACATAATCCTAAAGAATATAACGGCTACAAAGCTTATTGGGACGATGGTGGTCAGTTTGTGGCCCCACACGACACCAATGTCATCGACGAAGTGTTGAAGATAAAAACCCTCGACGATATAAAAATGACCGGTGGCGAAAACAATATAGAGATTGTAGGCGAAGAGATTGACAAGATCTACTTGGACCGAGTGGCCCAAAACTGTTTGCTACCCGATGCCATAAAACGACACAAAGACATTAAAATAGTATATACTCCACTACATGGTACAGGGGTAACATTGGTGCCTGCCATACTACACAAATTGGGCTTTGAAAATGTTACCATGGTAAAAGAACAAGCCATAACCGATGGCGATTTCCCAACGGTAAAATCGCCCAATCCCGAAGAAAAGCCAGCTTTGGAAATGGCTATAGCATTGGCTAAAGACATAGATGCCGACATAGTGATGGCCACCGACCCCGATGCAGACCGTGTAGGCATAGCAGTAAAACGCAAAGATGGTCAATGGATGTTGTTAAACGGAAACCAAACAGCATCGGTACTTACATACTATCTGCTTAAGCAATGGAAAGAAAACAACAAGCTTACAGGCAAAGAGTTTATAGTAAAAACTGTTGTAACAACCGAATTGATTAAAGACATAGCCGAACGTCACGGAGTGAAATCCTACGATGTGCTTACCGGTTTTAAATTTATTGCCGACAAGATAAAAGAAATGGAAGGCAAAGAAACATTTATAGGCGGAGGCGAAGAAAGCTACGGCTTTATGGTAGGCGACTTTGTGAGAGACAAAGATGCCATAAGCACTTGTGCCATGATAGCCGAAATAGTAGCATGGGCTGCAGATAACGGAAAAACATTCTTCGACATCCTTGTAGACCTATATAAAGAATACGGATTCTACAAAGAAGA
Organism: Bacteroidales bacterium; assembly: GCA_017555745.1. GTDB lineage: Bacteria > Bacteroidota > Bacteroidia > Bacteroidales > P3 > HGM05376. The sequence continues at coordinate 5,046 of JAFZFU010000001.1, read as the reverse complement.
CCTCCTATCTATAACCAAGAAAGGAAAGTCGGGTAGCGAAGAGATAAAACAAATGATGGTAAACTACCGCAGCATTCCACCTAAAGAGATAGCCGGCAGCAAAGTAGTAATGATAAAAGACTATCAACTACAGAAATCGCAAGACTTGATATCGGGCAAAGAAGAAGCCATCAACTTACCTAAATCGAATGTATTGCAATTCTTCACCGCCGACGGCAGCAAGATATCGGTACGTCCTTCGGGTACCGAGCCTAAGATAAAATTCTACTTTGGTGTGAAAGAGACGCTAAGCAATGCCGCCGATTTCGATGCCACAAACGCTGCTTTGGATAAAAAGATAGAAGCCATAAAACAATCGTTGGAATTGATATAGACTCATCATAAGAATATAAAGGATTGTAAATTATACTTTACAATCCTTTATTATTACAAAGTTTCATAACTATAACAGATGAAATACGACATCCAAATATTCGAAACACTGGAATCGACCAACAAATACATAGAAAACATCGACACCGCCAATATCGATGAAGGTTACATAGCATTGGCAAAACAGCAAACATGCGGAGTTGGTCAACAAGGAAACAGATGGGAAAGCGAAGCCAACAAAAACCTTACATTCAGTTTACTTCTAAAGCCTACATTCCTCCCTATAGCCGACCGATATATGATTACCAAAGCCGTTTCGATAGCCATAACGGATTTTCTGAAACAAGAAATACCAAACGAAACGATATCCATCAAGTGGCCAAACGATATTTATGTGGGCAAGGATAAAATATGTGGGGTACTTATATCCAACAAATTTAGAGGTACAACCTTCAACAGTGCCATAATAGGAATAGGCTTCAATGTAAACCAAACTACATTCAGCCACGATATTCCAAACCCTATATCGCTAAAAATCATCACACAAAAAGACTACAATTTAACCGCCGTATTGACAAAAATATATACCAACATCGAATACAGATACAACGAGTTAAAAGAAAAAAAATACAACTCGATAGATAAATATTACCTCGAAAATTTGCTTTATTTGGGCGAAGAACGAGACTATTATTATAAAGGGAAAGGCATTAAAGCCACAATAATTGATGTAAATAAAAACGGCCTTTTGATAATAAAAACATCTGACAACAAGACTATTGAATGCGATTTAAAAGAGTTAGTATTTATACACGACAAATAAAGTAGCATCTAATTGAAAAAAAAGTACTATCTTTGCAGTTTGAAAATAAAAAATCGTTATATACAAAAAAGTACAACACAATGAAACGTATCATATCATTATTGGCACTATTGTGCCTGACAATGGGGGCTTTGCATGCCGCCTTTTTGAGAAATGTACCATGCACATTAACACAACCCGATGGTAGCAAACTACACTGCTTTGCCACCGGCGACGAGTATTACAATTATCTACACGACAAAGAGGGATATACCATTATATTAAACCGCGAAACAGGTTATTATGTATATGCCACCAAAGACGGCGAACAGTTGATACCCACAAAATATATCCCAAACATAGACAACCCTGCCAAAGTGGGACTGAAGCCATACATTAATATATCGGCCGAACAATGGAGAGCCAAAAGAGAAACATTTTTAAACTCGGTTCCTAAACATTTGCGTAAAACATCGGTAGATACAATAACTAATCGTGGCAAATTTAACAACATAGTAATATTCATACGTTTTTCGGGAGATCAAGAACTTTCTACCCCCTACTCTACCGTATACAATATGTTTAACGACACCACTGCCGGTGCCAACTCTATGATAAACTATTTTAGAACAATATCGTACGACCAATTAGATGTATATAGTCATTTATATCCTGCACCTAATGGAAACGTAATAGTATCGTATCAAGACCAATACCCACGAAGCTACTATGAAGAACAATCTTCATCAAACCCTACCGGCTATACCACATATTACGAACGTACCATACGCGAACATACTTTATTAAAAAATGCCGTTGATGCAGTATCGTCGAGCATACCTACGACATTGAATATCGATAAAGATAACGATGGCTACGTAGACAACGTATGCTTTGTAGTGAAAGGTAATGTAGAAGGATGGAGCGATTTATTGTGGCCCCACAAATGGAACTTGTACACCCAAAACGCCTATATTAACAATAAACTTGTAAATGTATATAACTTCCAATTAGAAACAGCACCAACCTATTTTACCAACGGCACACTATGCCACGAAATGTTTCATACCTTAGGTGCTCCTGATTTATATCACTACGTAGATGGTCAAGATTGGTTTTCGTCTACAGGTGCATGGGATGTAATGGAAAACACCGCCAATCCCCCACAACACCCCGGTGCATATATGAAACACAAATATGGCAATTGGATAGACAGCATACCCACTATCAACGCATCAGGAACCTATACACTACACGCAGTAGGCTCGGGATCGAACCAAAATGTATGCTACAAAATAGAATCGCAAATGTCTAACCAATACTTTGTGTTGGAATATCGCCAAAAAACTCAAACTTTCGGAAATGGAATACCTGGTTCGGGTCTGTTGGTATACAGAATAAACACCAACTTTGATGGTAATGCCGACTACAATGGCACCACGGTATTGGACGAAGTATACATTTTCCGTCCGGGAGGTACATTGACCACTGCCGGTAATATAAGAAATGCACACCTAAGTTCTTCGGTAAACAGACCATCGTTCAACTCGCAAACCGACCCATCGCCATTCCTTGCCAATGGCGCTGCCGCATACTTAGACATATCAAATATATCTGCCAACACTGCCGACTCAATAACATTTGATATAAACATAATAACGTGTCCGGCACCCGTTAATATAAACGCTTACAATATAACACCTACATCTGTAAACATAAGTTGGATGGGATTGGTGCCATCACAAATGTACCAAATAGAATATGGAGTACAAGGATTTGAATTGGGACAAGGCACACGTTTTTCGCAAACATCAAACACATGCCTTATAAACAACCTTAATCCATCTACCAACTACGATATATACATTCGTGCGGTATGTAGTGCCACCGATACCGGAGTATGGTCGGTATGCAAAACATTCAGCACAGCATGTAACCCTGTGTTGCTTCCTTTCACCGAAGGTTTCGAATCGGCCGACATGCCATCGTGTTGGAGAGAAGAATATGTATCGGGTAGTAACAGCTGGACATATACTAACGGTGCAACAAGTGGCAGTGGTATAACAACAGCACACTCGGGTAACAAAAATGCTGCTTTCCTACACCAAACCACCGGTGCCGCTACAAAATTAGTAACACCTTATATCAACTTGGCAACCGTTAGCAATCCTTATATTACATTCTGGCATGCTCAAAAAGAATGGGGCGCCGACCAAGATGAACTACGCATATACTACAAAGCAAGTCCTACAGGACAATGGAACTTACTTAAAACATATACCAACAATATCACTACATGGACTTACGATAGCATTGCATTGCCAAACGCTTCGGCAAACTACCAAATAGCATTCGAAGCTACCGACAATTACGGCTATGGTGTGGTAATCGACGATATTAACATAAATGGTACTGCCATAGGTAAACAAGTGTCGGCAACGGTAAACAACAGCCAATGGGGAAGCGTCAGCGGAACAGGAATTTACAATATGGGAGCTACAGCCACACTTACCGCTATACCTGCCGAAGGTTGTAACTTTGTATGCTGGGGCGACTACGACAGACAAACAACCAAAACGTTTGTAGTAAACCAAGACACAACAATACATGCAGTGTTTACCTCCAACACCCAAGATATGTTCATCCTTAGAATAGAAAGCGACAACACAACAATGGGTAGCGCTACAGGTACAGGTATATATGCAGCAAATACCAATATAACCATATCGGCTACCGCCAATAACGGATACCATTTTGCAACATGGAGCGACGGCAACACCGACAATCCTCGCACCTTGCAACTAAATTCCGACTCTACTATAACTGCATTGTTTGCTACCAATTCATTTGTGATAACAGCCATTTCGAGCGACGAAAGTTTGGGTACAGTTGATGGCAGCGGCGAATATCAATACAACCAACAAGCCATACTTACTGCCAATGCAGTAGAACACTACCACTTCAGCAGATGGGATGATGGCAATACCGATAACCCTCGCATAATAACAGTTACCGAAGATGCTACATATATGGCAGACTTTGCACCGAACTACTACCATATAAACGTAACAAGCAACGACGAAAGCATGGGGGCAGTATATGGCGAAGGCGAATATGCCTACAATACCATAGCTTCGATAAGCGCATATCCCAATGTAAAATACGTATTCGTAGAATGGAGTGACGGCAATACCGAAAACCCAAGAGACATTTTGATAGAAAAAGACTCGTCGTTTGTGGCTTACTTTAAAAGAAGCGAAAGCATTGAAAGTGCCGAATACTTAGAAACCATAGCAGTATATCCTAACCCTACAAGCAAAACTATATCCATAAATGTGGATAATGCCACAAAAGTAGAAGTATTGGATATGAATGGGAAAATAATGATAACCAAAGAAAACTGCAACCAAGTAGACGTATCGGCATTGGCTGATGGCATTTACACATTAAAGATAACAATGCCACAAGGCGAAACAATACGCAAAGTAGTAAAACTAACCCCACAAAAATAAATCGTATAGTTATCTAATTGATATATACCAAGCGAGCAAGAACACAATGTTCTTGCTCGCTTTTTTTTATAATATATTCGTTAGTCAGCAACTTATACCATCCTCTCCCCCTTCCGCTACATCTTTATCACTTTTCGAACGCCTATGCCTTCGGGGGTGTGCACTCTTATGTAGTAGGTGCCGGGAGCGAGTGTTTGTAGGTTAAGCACACGTTCGGTGGTGGTTTGCAGAAGGGTGCCGTTTGCGTTCCACAGCTCGGCTTTGAGGTAGGTGATATTATCCGGCAGCTCTACATATATATACGACACTGCAGGATTGGGATATATCTTTACTTCGGCTTCCGACATTACAGGCCTGCTG
>JAFZFU010000035.1 GCA_017555745.1 Bacteroidales bacterium | reverse complement strand
CCAATCTTTCCAATCTTTGATACCACCGGTTACTACAGAGCCGACACATGTGCTGATGTTACTAATTTTGCTGTGCTTGGTACCGATAGCATATCGGCACTGCTTAGTTGGGACAGTATAGGAAACAGCATAGGCTGGGAGTTGGCCTACGGCCCTATGGGAACATTGCCCGACGAAGCAAACATATTGGAAATGAATTCTACAGTTTATCGCCTTAGTGGCTTGGACTCTGGTACATGGTATGTGGCCTACGTACGAGCCAAATGCAACAATGGCGAATATAGCAATTGGAGCAACGGCGTAGAGTTTTACATAACCGGAGATACCGTAAGCAGTCCAATAAGCATACAAACTACATTGCTCGAGAAGTATACGCATCTTATGCCCAATCCGGCCAATGATGTTCTGACGATTTTCTCGTCCTTTTCGATGAAACGAATAGAGGTATATTCCATGAATGGGGTTATGGTCGAAAGTATGGATTGCGAAGGAGTGTCCACTCAACTTACAGTTGCCGACTATCCCAAGGGTGTGTATATAGTAAAATTATATACTCCCAAAGGAGTTGCAACAAAGAAATTGGTGGTAAATTAATGGGATATAGATATAAAATAGTGTAAGGCTATGCAGCATCGGCTGTGTAGCCTTATTTTATGTATAAGCAGTAATGTTATTCTGATAATTAAGTTCGAATATGGAAATTTTGGAAAGTATGATAAGGATGTACAACGTTCCCTAACCTGTGTAGAATAATTATCGGACTAAATTATTGATTATCGGAGTATCTTGAACAATACATGCCCGGAGTTTCGTCGGTTAATTTCTTGCAGGCAACGTCTAAAAAACGCAAAGCACACAAAAGTTCTTTCTGCAATCAATTCAATTTCATAGAACGCGGAATTTTTAGAAGTTGCCAATAATCATAGCTTCAGCTGTTAATGATAATGCTATCACTTAGAGGTTTAAAAAATTGGAAACAACACATCTTCTTAGTATATTTCCAAATTCATTTACTAGATTTTTTGATAATTGCTTGCATATATCAAGAATTTTTCCGTATTTTGTACAAAAGTTATGCATATATCTTTTATTTGTATTTAATTGATTGTCACTATAAAAATGCGAAAAATAATTGATATACACGACTTTTTATCAAAGAAAATATAAACAAATTAATTCATCAACGGCTTATGAAAAGATATATATATATAGCAATGTTATTATTGTTTTCTTGGAATGTTGTGGCTGGCAAAACCATGATAGAGATTAAAGGTACTATCAAAGACAAGTCTACGGGCGAACGGCTTCCCTACGTTGCCCTCCAAGTCTCGGGTACTTACGTTGGCACACAAAGCAACGCCGATGGCCATTATGTGCTTAAGGTGGCCGATAATCGCCTTTCGGACACGGTGGTGTTTTCCGCTATGGGCTACGAAAAACTGCATATATCTATAAGCGACCTGCGAAAACAGCGTCATGTAAAACTCACTCCCCATAATATAGAACTCAAAGAGGTAACGGTCAAGGATTTTGCTTCGCCACAGTCGTTGCTGGACGAGGTGTTGAGGCGTATTCCCCAAAACTATCATTCCACCCCTACGGTATCTACATTCTTTTTCCGTAACTGGTCCATGGCCAACGACAGCCTGTATCTTTTCTACGAAAGTCTTACAGATGTGTACCGTGCCGGCTATGGAAAATTTGCCAAAAAGAGATACTACAAAGTGTTGCCTAATAAGCGAGCCATTGAGAGTAACTATAAGTTGATACAAAAACATCGTTTACCGGTGTTCGACACCACATATCTTTTGACAGTAGTAGGTTCGAGAGTGGAAATGAATAAATTGATGAGTTTCGATGATGATGAAACTATAGTTGATTGTATAGAAATTCCAAATGCTTCGTATGTTTTTGCCAAAAGGAAGAGAAAAGATTATAATTATAAGTTGGAAGAATTTACTGATGGCGAAGGTAAAGAATTCTACCTTATAACCATGCTGTCTAAATCCAAATATAGTTATACTTTTACCGTGGTTATAGATAAAACAGACTTGGCTGTATGTAAAATAACTTATCAATATTCAGGAGAATATACAAATCCTGACAACTTTATGTATAAGATTGTAGGTCCATTCAGATCGGGCGTGGTACATTATAGTACTGCAGAATATGTATATAAAAAGATAGCCGGAAAATATACATTGTTTTCGTATCGTTCGGCCGCGAGTAGCGACAATGTCTGCCACATGGAGTATGGCTATCAAAATGCTATGGAACATCAGTCGTATAAGCATTCGTATGTGTATCAATTGGTGGATTTCAAGAAAAACGATACCGACACCTTGCCCGACAATGTCATTAAAGATACAAAACTACAGTTGTATTCTACCCTTATGAGCAATGGCCGGTACGACGAGAGATTTTTTGAAAACTACAACTTTGTACCTCTCGAGGACGAATGTTATAAGAAACTAAAAGGCAACTTATAAAATATTTCACAAAACATAGTAGTTTTAGGTGAAAGAGACATTCGATAGAGAGCCACACCACAGTTCAGCAAAGGCAGTTTAGCAGAAACAGACCGATGCAAATTAAATGTAGTTATAAACCAAATGAACGTAGGCAGATGAAACGAAAATAAAAAGCCTTGCAATGACCTATGCGATATATCCTAATGACTTTCATTGGGATATATTTTTATACCATTATGTATCTTATATTTAAATCATACAGATACATTCAATAATCTGTTTGAAGTATCTCTGCTATTGGGTGGAGACGTTTGAAAAACTTTCCGGAGATATTCAACAAACTCTCTGCGATTGTCTCAAAAACTTTCTACAGTAGTTTATAATCCAAATTTCAAAGTTTGAAACTATAATTTCAAAGTTTGAAACGATAATTCCAAAGTTTGAAACGATGATTTCAAAGTTTGAAATAACTTTTTGAAACGTGTGTGAGCAGTTTATGAAGCACTTGAAAAGAATTTGTCGAATACTCTAAATAACTTTTGAAGATATCTTGGGCGAGAGGCATAGGCAAGCGCCTGCAATGCATAAGATATTATAGAGCAGTATGAAAATATAGGTTGCGAACGAATATGGGATAACTAAAAAGGCAACTCATCGGAGTCGCCTTTTTTCACACTATGTAATCAGATTTTTATTTGTTTCGCAGTATTATAAATGGTACTAAGTTTTCTTCCATCGATATTCCGCCATGCTGGAAGGTGTTCATATAGTACGAAACATATTGGTTGTAGTTGTTGGGGTAAGCAAAAAAGTCGTTGTTGTGTGCAAATATGTATGGCGAGGTTACATATAGTTTAGGTAGAAATATTTTTGTTGCGTCTTTTACTTCGTATACTTGTTTTGGGTTGTAGTCGAGCAGTCGGCCCACTTTGTAACGTAGGTTTACCGATATATCTCTGTCGCCTTTTACTTTAATTGGGTTGTTTATTTTTACCGATCCGTGGTCGGTGGTTATAATTATGTTTACTTTCTTTTCGGCCAATGTTTTTATCATTTCTATAAGTGGCGAATGTTCTAACCACGACAGAGTAAGCGAGCGGTATGCTTTTTCGTTTTCGGCAAGTTCTCTCACTATGTCCAATTCGGTGCGTGCATGCGACAGCATATCTATAAAGTTGTATATTATCACATTTAGTTTGTTGTTCATCATCTTGGGCACCGAGTCGATGAGTTTTTTACCAAATTGAGCATTCAATACCTTTGAGTATGAGTGTTTTATAGAAAATCCATATCGTTTAAGGTATTCGTCGAGGAGTTCGCTTTCATATTGATTTTTGTGTCCTTCTTCGTCTTCGTTTATCCAATATTTTGGATATTTCTTTTCTATTTCGGCAGGCATCAAACCCGAAAACAATGAGTTGCGTGCATATTGCGTTGTGGTGGGCAATATGCTATAGTATATACTTTCGTCGTCGGTGCGGAAGTATTCTTCTATTATTGGTTGCATTATTTTCCAATGGTCGAAACGCAGATTGTCTATAACGATAAGGAATGTGGGATTGTCTTCTTTAAGCAAAGGAAACATCTTTTCTTTAAGCACAGTAGGGGAGATGAGCGGTTTTTCTTTTCGTCCGTTTAACCAATCTTCGTAGTTTGATTCGTAGAATTTGCAAAACTGTTGGTTGGCTTCGGCTTTTTGCGAATAAAATATATCGTGGATATTTTCGTCTTCGGTGTTTGAAAGTTCCAAATCCCAATATACAAGTTTTTTATATAGTTCCACCCATTCGTCGGCATCCATTCGGTTTGACAGTTGCATGCTTATCTCGCGAAAGTTTTGCTGATACGATTGTGTGGACTTTTGGCTTACAAGGCGTTTGCCTTCGGTATGTTTTTTTACTGACAGTAGTATCTGCTTGGGGTTTACGGGTTTGATAAGGTAGTCCGATATCTTTCCTCCCAATGCTTCTTCCATTATGTTTTCTTCTTCGCTCTTGGTAATCATTATTACCGGTATCAGCGGATATTTGTTTTTTACTATACTCAGTGTATCTATGCCACTAAGTCCGGGCATGTTTTCGTCCAAGAACACTATGTCGATATGGTTTCTTGTTAGTTCGTCCAATGCCTCATCGCCACTGGTTACTGCTATAACCTCGTAGCCTTTGTCTTCCAAAAACATAATGTGAGGTTTTAGCAAATCTATTTCATCATCAGCCCATAAAATTGTCAGTTTATCCATATTTTTGTGTTTTAGAATTAACAATGCAGTAAAGAAACGGACAATTTCTTTTTTTGTTATGCGGTGCGGCAATAAAAAATACACAGCTACGAAAAAAGGCTTCCGCATCGGTAAGATGCGGAAGCCTTTCTTATATTGAATGTAGAGTATGGTATGATGTGTTAGTATATTACACTTTCTTCGCCGCCTTCCATTTCCATTTGTTCTTTTTTGTTCATCTTCAAGCCGTTGTTTATCTTGTAGCTGAATCCTATGGTTACGTATGGGCTTAGGCGTTTGCTTTTAACCACTCTGTTCATTTGGTCGGTAAATGTTTCGTGGCCCCAGCCTCCGGTACATAACACATCGCTGACTCTTAGGTTGATGGTGCCGCGTTTGTTAAGCACATCTTTCTTTACGGCAAGGTCTACCCAATAGCTTGCATACATTTGTGTTTGCAAGTCGAGCCATGGTGCACGGTATTGTCCCGATAATTGTACTGTCCAATTTTTCGGTAGATTCATATAACTCGAGAATTTGCCACTCCAAAGGTAATCGCTTTTGTCTTCGTAGTTTAGCAATTCGGTACCTTCTATTATGCTTTCGTAAAGGTTCAAGCTTACATTTATTTTCCACCATTGTGTTATTTGGTAGTCTAATATAAACTCCATACCATAATTGATACCAGTGTTCAAGTTTTGCCAAGTGCTGGCCCAGTATCCGTCGTATTCGGGATTGTATGGCATCCATGGCGAGTAGTGTGCTGCTGTAGTTTCGTCCCACATAAAGCCGTAGCGTGTCATCATATTGTTGGTTTGGCGGAAGTAGGCCGAAGTGAAAAAGTTTACTTTGTCTATGCCAAGGTTGTAGCTAAGTTCTATTGAGTTTGTAAATTCGGGGTCTAAGCCGGGGTTACCAAACGACAACTGTTCGCCTTCGCGTACATCGAGGTATGGGTTTAAATCCCAAAAGTGTGGGCGACGTACTCGACGCGAGTATGATAGTTGCATACTTTGGCTTTTGTTTATTTCGTACGAAAGGTGTAGGGTAGGGTATAATTGCCAATATTTTTTCTCTATAGGTTCGGTGTTTGGATGGTTTTTGTCGCGGCCTTGCATATCGGTATATTCCAAGCGCAAACCGGCTTGTGCTGTAAAACCTTCAAAAATAGTGCCGCCCATAGTAGCGTATGCTGCATGTATATGTTGTGCATATTCGAAGTGTGTCGACGATATGGAATCCGGGTATTCGTATAATTCGTGTGTCGGATTATATACGGTGCGATAGTATTCTGCATTTTGGTCGGGCCAGTCCATACGTCCTTCGTAGCCGGTTTCCAATTTCCAACCAAATTCAAATGGGTGCACATAGTTTAGTTTTAGGTTTAGTGCTTCGTGTTGGTTTTCGGTTATGGATTTTCTCAGGTAGTAGTTTTCGTAGTTTGCTATTGTATCGGGGTATAGTTGTTGTTGAATGCCTTCGCCGTTGCGTTGGCGTGTGCTGAATGTTCCATCAAAGGTAAGTATGCGGTCTTTTTCGTCAAACTTTTTGGTGTAGTTGATGCTAAAGGAGTTGTTGATATTGGAGTTGTTGTTGGTATCTACCTGGTTGTAGTCCATAAAACCGTCGCTGAAAATATCGTTGGATATTATGTTGCTCATTCTGGTGCGTTTGCCACCGCGTATTTGGTATGAGAACAGTATGCTGTTTTGCTTGTTGATGTAGTATTCCATGCCCACTTTCATCGAGCCCATATAGTTGCGATTTACATTGTAGTTGTCTATGCTGTCGTGCGATCTGGGTGTACCGTTATTCATGCGTTCTACGTCAGAGTGTCCCATACTTCCGTGGCTGCGCATTCCGGCATCTGCCGAAAAGAATACGTTATATTTTTCGGTGGAGTAGTTTAGGTTTACCGAGCCCATAGTGGTGGGTATTATAGCGGGAAGTATATCAGAGGGGTAGTCTTTGCCAAGGAAAGCAAATGGACTACCAAGGTTTAGGTTTACCACACCATTAAGTCCCAATGCTGCCGCTGAGCGTTCTTTAAGTTTTATGTTTATTATACCGCTCATTCCTTCGGGGTCGTATTTGGCTGATGGGTTGGTTATCACTTCCACATTTTCGATAGTGGTGGCAGGTATTTGTTCCAATAGTGTAGATAATTCGCTGCCCATAAGCTCGTAAGGTTTGCCATCGATAAGTACTTTTACGTTGGAACTTCCGCGTAAGCTTACATTGCCTTCGTTGTCAACAGTTACACTTGGAACATTTTCCAATACATCGGTGGCTGTACCACCTCCGGCTACGATATTTTTATCTACGTTTACCACACGTTTGTCTAACTGATATTCCACCATCGAACGTTCGGCCACAATCTTGGTTTCTTGTAGCATGGTTGCATTGCTTTTTAGTGCTATCTTGCCTACGTTTACAGAGGGTTTGTCTTGTGTTACTTGTATATTGGTGGGGTGTTTGTATGTTTCGTATCCTATAAATGATACTTGCAAAATGTATTTGCCCGGGGTTACGTTTTCTATTGTAAATGTTCCGTTTGGCGAGGTTATTGTTCCGTCTACCATCGACGAGTCGCTTGTCTTTAGTATGGCCACGTTGGCGTATTCCACCACTTGCCCTGTGGCTTGCTCTACCACTTTACCGCTTATCTTACCTATCTTTTTTTGGCTATAGGCACTTCCAAATATCGCTAATGTTAATCCCAATAATAATGTAATCTTTTTTCGCATTTTATTATTCTTTATCTTCTTTTTATTATTAAACAATATATAGTACCCAAAATGATGAAAACTTTCACTTGGGGTACTAAAAAAGTCGTTAAAAAGCGAGTTTTTAAACGAAAAACACAAAGCAACTTCTAAAACTTTCTCACTTTTTTTACTCCGATGTATCAAAATAAGATATCAATCGAATGGTAAAAGTGCTTTTAGAAGTTGCTTTCTTATGTATGTAATCTCAACAAATCACTTGCAAAAGTTTCGAAGAGTTTTCTTCTGTTTGTTGGAAACGGGCTTTTACAAATAAACTTTCAAATGTTTGCTTTTCGAACTTGTTTTCAAACGTTTCAACCCTTTTTCTTTTATTTGTCTTACTCTTTCGCGTGTAAGGTTGAACTTCATGGCTATCTCGTCTAAACTTAATGCATGTGGTATTCCTATTCCGTAATACATCTTTATAACATCACGTTCGCATTCTGTAAGTGTATTCAAACTGCGTTCTATTTCCATGCTCAAACTTTCTTGCATCAAACTTTCGTCGGTAGATGGGGTATCTTCGTTAGGCAATACGTCTACAAAATTTACATCTTCGTCGGTAGCCAACGGTGCATCTATCGAAATATGACGACCCGAAATTCCTAATATGTTCTTAATCTTGTCTTGAGGTATATCTAATAGTTCTGCCAATTCCTCTTCTGATGGTGGACGTTCCAACTCTTGTTCCAAGCGGCTGATTTCCTTTTTAAGCTTGTTTAAAGCACCAAGTTGGTTGGACGGAAGACGTACTATACGGCTGTGTTCGGCTATGGCTTGCAATATGCTTTGGCGTATCCACCATACTGCATAACTGATAAATTTAAAGCCTCGAGTTTCGTCAAAACGTTGTGCGGCTTTTATTAACCCTACGTTGCCTTCGTTTATAAGGTCGGGTAGCGACAAACCTTGGTTTTGATATTGTTTTGCAACACTCACCACAAATCTTAAATTGGCTTTGGTAAGACGGTCCAATGCTACTTGGTCGCCCGCCTTGATTCTTTGAGCCAATTGTACTTCTTCTTCCGGACTCAATAATTCTTCGCTACATATATCTTGTAAATATTTATCCAATGATTTTATGTCGCGGTTGGTAATGGAATGGCTGATCTTTAGTTGTCTCATATATTATTATTGTTTTATTTTGTTCTATAATGTTGTGTATGCCGTATTTATCGTATTTGTACAAAAAAGGTTTCATTTTTAGTACCTTTTTTTTGTATTTCTTTTTGTACAACCAAAATTTTTTGCTATCTAACAAACAACAACTTTTGTTTTTTATTGTATGGTGCACCAAAAAAATGAAAAATATTTTTCTCTTATGTTTCACACTATTGTTGTCTACAAAAATTAAATGTGTATATTTGCAAACGAGTGTTGATAGTGCTTATATTATAAAACATTCATATATATAGAAAGTTACATAATTAATGTTTATATACAGATGACTAAAATTTATAATTATTTTGCCGATACCAAGCCTTATGTTCAACTGCTGATGTTGTTGATAATGGTTGTGGTTTTTTTGTTTGTCGGTAGTTTCGTGTCTTTGTTGTTCCTTCCGCTTTTTTCGCAAGGATTAGATGTTGCCGACTCGCTTTTGAATATGAACGATAATGTTTCGTTCTTACGTTTTATGCAAGCTTTGTCGCAGGTGTTTTGTATGTTCCTGCCGGCTTTGTTGTTTGCTTTTATGTTTTATCCTAATGTGTCGAGCTTTTTCAAACTTCGTTTTGCACGCAAACAGACCCTTGTTACTATTTTCGGGTGTCTTGCTTTTGTGACTATTATACCTATTATAGATATAATTACGCAATGGAATAATGCAATGCATTTGCCTGAAAGTATGAGCACCATTGAGCAGCAGATACGAGATTTGGGGTTGCAGTCCGAAGAAATGCTTGCCAAATTTCTTGAACAAGAGGGAGGTTCATTGTTATTATTGGCCAATATCGTAGTGATGGCTGTGGTGCCTGCCGTATGCGAAGAGTTTATATTTCGTGGAGTTATTCAGCAAACCTGTGCCAAATGGTTTGGTAATCATCATTGGGCTATACTGCTTACAGCCGCTGTGTTTAGCATTATACATTTCGACCTTTTCAACTTTATGCCCCGCTTTTTAATGGGATTGCTACTTGGCTATATATTCTATTATAGCGGTACAATATGGGCGTCGATAATGGCACACTTTACAAACAATGCACTTGTGGTGTTGATATATCATTTCTTTGGTGCCGAATCTGTTAAAATATCTACACCGGGCCAAGTCAATGTGTGGCTTATTGTGGCAGGTGTGGTCTTAACTTCTCTTATTGCTTACTTCTTTGTTAAGATTTCAAAGAAACTGAAGTCGTAGTATTTGATACTTTGCGATGTTGTTATGCAAGTTTTGGCTTATGCCCATACTTGTTATTACATAATATAGATTAAACTGTCTATTCCTTGTCTTGGAGGTGTAGGCAGTTTTTTTTGTATATAGGATTTCTCAGTAAAATAGGGTGATTCTATAGTCAATATTAGATATTCTGCATCTTGTCTACGGCTCCGAAATTTCCTCGTGAGGAAAATTTATCGTCCTCGCTACGTTGTTAGAAAACCCTCATGAGGAAATTTTATCAACGTCGCGATAGAAAAAATGATGCCAAATCTTATTGTGCCCGATAGTGTAACACTTGACAATCTCTCCCAATATATAGATGCGTTTTGTTTTGTCTTTGCAGTAAACAATAATTGGTTGTTTTAAATACGGCTTATAGTGAGTATTGTGTTCTGTTTAATGATTATAAAACAAAAAAGCACCACTTTCGTGATGCTTTTTGCTCCCCAGCTAGGACTTGAACCTAGGACCCCATGATTAACAGTCATGTGCTCTAACCAACTGAGCTACTGAGGAATCAAATTATAAACCTTTAAAATTAAAATGAATATCGTGCTCCCCAGCTAGGACTTGAACCTAGGACCCCATGATTAACAGTCATGTGCTCTAACCAACTGAGCTACTGAGGAATCTTATTAATTCACATCTTCCATATCTCTCGGAAAACATTTGCAAAAGTACGTATTTTTATTCAATCAACCAAATTTTTACTATTATTTTTTTAAAGCCTCGTGCTTTTTTATTTCTATTTTGTTGATTATTACTGCATGTAGAACGAATAATATTTTTTACGTCGTACTTGTTTTTTGCTCTATTTTTCCGTCTTTTTTTGTGCTTTTAACCCTATTTTTTTCGGTTTTTGCACTCTGTTTTACTCAAAATTATCTATTATGTATGTAATTCCTTTGTTTTCAAACTCTTTGGTGTTTATTTGTGCATTTTTCTCGAAAATTCCGTATATCGTGCTACCGCTGCCGCTCATGGCTGCATATAAGGCTCCATAGCTATACATCATTTTTTTGATATGGGCAAGCAGTGGGTGTTTTTCGAATATTGTTTTTTCAAAGTCGTTATGCATATATTCTCTCCACTCTGCCATGGGTTTGGTTATTATCTCTTTCAGATTGTGTGCTGATTTTTGTGGACACACTCCGGAATATGCTTCTGCTGTGCTGATATACACATCGGGTTTTACAATAAGAAGTATGTAATTCTTCAGGCTTAGGTTTATATCTTCGAAAATATCTCCTTTTTCAGTGGCGTATACCGGTTGGTTTTTGATAAAGAATGCACAATCGGCACCTATTCGTCGGGCATAGGTTTGCAATTGCTCATCGCTTAGTTCTAAATCAAATATCCTGTTTATCAGGCTGAGTGTAAATGCTGCGTCGGCCGAACCACCTCCTAAACCGGCTCCAAAAGGTATGTGTTTTTTCAATTTTATTGATACGTTTCCTATCTTGTCGGGATAGTCGGTTTTTATCAAATTGTATGCTTTTATGCATAGGTTGTCTTCCGCGGCACAATCTAATACTATTCCATCTATTTCAAATTCAAAATTATCAGATGGTACTATCTCCAATTGGTCGTGTAATTGTTTTACCGGGTAAAATATGGTTTCGATATTGTGGTATCCATCGGGACGTTTTTCTACTATATGTAAGCCCAAATTTATTTTGCAGTTCGGATGTATTGTCATGTAAAATATTGTTTTTTATATTGTTATTTTCAATATTGTATTTGGTATTATGTTGCAAAGGTACATATAATTTTTATTTATTAAACATATATGATATATTTTTCGTATTTTTGCACTTCGATATTTTTGATAAATAACTATGAGTTTTAATCTTAACAACTGTACTATATGTGGTCGTGGATGTGGTGTAGATAGAACAAAAACATTTGGTTTTTGTGCCACCGGTATCGATAGCAATGCTGCCGCTATATGTGTCCACAAAGGCGAAGAGCCTGTATTGGCGGGTGCCAAAGGTGTGTGCAATGTGTTTTTCCCTCATTGCAATCTTAGGTGTTTGTTTTGTCAAAACAAGGATATAAGTACCAGGGATTATTGTGTAACTTCTTCGCCGTTTAGTTCGCTTACGGCAGTGGTGGATAGAATAGAGGAACTCTTGCAAACTACCGAGAAAGTACTTGGTTTTGTGTCGCCTTCGCATTATGCACACACTATTCCGACTATTGTGGATAGATTGCATGCTGATGGGTTTAATCCTACTATAGTATATAATACCAATGCTTATGACAGTGTGGATACTTTGCGTGAACTGGAATCTTATGTGGATGTATATTTGCCTGATTTTAAATATTGTAGTTCTGATTTATCCGGTAGATATTCATCAGCTCCCGATTATTTCGAGGTGGCTTCTAAGGCGTTGAGGGAGATGTATCGCCAAAAAGGGTCCACATTGATAACCGATGACAATGATATAGCTTTGTCGGGGTTGATAATACGTCATTTGATATTGCCGGGCTGTGTGTCAGATAGTAAGGGTGTGTTGACTTGGATAGCCGAAAATATTTCCTCCAATGTCCATCTGTCGCTTATGAGTCAGTATTATCCTATTGAGGGTTGTGTATTGCCTGATCAGTTGTACAGAAAAATCACGTCCGAAGAGTATAATCAAGTTGTAGAGCATTTCTATGATTTAGGTTTTCATAAAGGTTGGATACAAGATTTGGACGAAAGGTCGTATAAACCCGATTTCTCAAAAAAAGAAGCTTTCGAACATAACGATGGGCAATAAAAAGATTTAAAACGAGTTATATCGAAATATGAAAAATATGATTAAATATATAAAAGTAGGGTTGATACTGCTGATAGTATCGGGAATGATGGCAGCATGTGGCGGCACATCCACTATGCCTAAACGTAAAAAATCGAGGTGCAACACTTGTCCTAAATTCAGTTATTTGGATAAACAGTATAAGGTGTCGGACTATGAAAACCAAATCTATAGCTGATTATAAGGCGATATTGGCCAAATATCTTCCCGACGAGGTTCTTGATGAAATGCTTAAATATCTGATGACAAATGGTATATCGTTTGTTATCATAAATAAAAGACGCACAAAGTTGGGCGATTATCGTTGCCCGCAACGAGATAAAAGGTTTCACCGAATAACCGTAAATGGCGATCTTAACAGGTATGCCTTTTTATTGGTGTTACTCCATGAAATAGCTCATTACGAAATGTATATGCAGTACAGAAACACTATAAAACCTCATGGCGAAGAGTGGCAAAGGTGTTATGGTGATTTATTGGCTAAATATATCGATGTGTTTCCATCACACATAAGGCCTCTTATGCTTAAATATACATCTGTTATTCCATTGAAGAAGGCTGTAGAAAACGAAATTATGGATGCATTGAGGGTATCTGATGATAATAACTCCGATTATAGTGATACTATACAATTAAAGGAATTACAGTTGAATACAACGTTTGTAACTCTAGATGGTCGTGTGTTTAAAATAATGGAAAAACGAAGAACAAGGTATAGATGTGTGTTGCTATCTACCGGTCAGATATATTTGGTGCCCGGTTGTATGAGGGTGAGGCTTTATGAGATAAAATAAAATACGAAAAAAGTCTTGCTTTTGAGTGCTGAGATTTTTGAGAGATAACTAAAGTATGTGATTAAACATCAGTTTTATATGAACGAGAAATTAATTATAGAATGTGATTATCCAACTGCCAAATTGTTGCAAGGAACACTTGAAGATGAAAATATTTCATGCCGACTTGTGGATCAAGAAAATGTAACATCATCTATGGTAAATGGGGGTAAACTTCCAATGGTTCAAGTTTATGTATATGAGTCGGATTATGGAAAAGCTATTAGTCTTCTGAAACCATTGTTGGATGATAAAGACACAAAGTTGTCGTGGTGCCCGAAATGTGGAAGCGAGGATATTACAAGAAAAGTAGAAACACGCAAACGTGGAAGTATTTGGCTTTTGATAGGAAGTTTGGTTATGATTGTTGCATGTATTTGGTCTATCAAGGTAAGTAATCTGCCCGGTTTAATTTTCTTGGTTGCACCGATATTTCTGTTGTATGCTTATTTTAACCCTGATAAAGAAAAATATATTTGTAATAATTGTGGCCATACCTTTAAACAGATGTAATTGAAAATCTAGAATTTGAAATATTAATTTATAAAAATACATGTTATGAAGAAAACAATATTAATTATTGCGATAACCATTCTAGCCACTTCCTTGTTGTGTTTGGTAGTAAACAAAGCGTCGAGTAGTGGCAAAGAAAACAAATATTTTGTGGACTATGAGCAAAGTATAATAGGAAAATGGATACCTGTGGAAGAGGGAGATTTTAATTTGGAGTTTACAAAATACGGTATAATGAAATGGAAATTAGGCGCATTTAAAGAAACTTTTGAAGCAATAGACTCAAATAGGGAAAATGATGTGCTCTCCTCTATTGCCACATTTATTGACGATATTTTGGAAATAGAATTACCTTATTCTGTCGACGGCCGTTTATTGACTCTTCGAGATGATGAATCTGCCGAAGATGTAGAAGCGAAGATAAAAATATATGTTGAAGATGGTGTAGAGTATCTTGAGATATATGATATTACAAAATTAGCGGGTAAATATAAAAAGGTAGTAGATGAGAAATAATCGGAATTATTAGGCATATGTTAAAAAATAAAGGCGGATGTGCTATGCACATCCGCCTTATTTTTGTAGTTAAGGAACCGCTTATATTCCTTTAAGTTCTATATTTAATTCATCTAACTGTGCTTGAGCAATAGGAGAAGGGCTACCACTCATTACATCGCGACCACTATTGTTTTTTGGGAATGCAATAAAGTCTCTAATGCTATCTACACCGCTGAACACAGCACACATGCGGTCGAAACCGAAAGCTAAACCACCATGAGGAGGTGCACCATATTCGAAGGCATTCATCAAGAAACCAAATTGATTTTGAGCTTCTTCGTCGCTAAAGCCAAGAGTGTGGAACATCTTGTTTTGTAAATCGCGATCGTGGATACGTATACTGCCGCCACCTACTTCTACGCCGTTGATAACCATATCGTATGCGTTGGCACGTATTTTGCCCCATTCGCTTGGTGTGTCCAAAAGTTTTTGGTCTTCGGGTTTGGGACTTGTAAATGGGTGGTGCTTAGCATAAAAACGTGCTGTTTCTTCGTCCCATTCCAATAGTGGGAAGTCAACAACCCATAGAGGTGAAAACTTAGTATTGTCTTTTAGTCCAAGTCTGCTGCCCATTTCCAAACGTAGTTCGCACAATGCTTTGCGTGTTTTTTCGTCGTTGCCGCATAGTACAAGCATCATGTCGCCAGGTTTTGCGCCAAAGGTGTCGGCTATGGCTTTTAGGTCGTCTTGGGTGTAGAATTTATCCACCGACGATTTGAAACTGCCATCGCTATTGTATTTGATATATACCATTCCGCCGGCTCCAACTTGTGGGCGTTTTACAAATTCGGTAAGTTCATCGATTTGTTTACGTGTATATTCGGCACAGCCTTCAGCATTGATACCTACTACAAGTTCGGCATTGTCGAATAGTCCGAAACCTTTTCCTTTTGCCACTTCGTTAAGTTCTACAAATTTCATTTCGAAGCGTGTGTCGGGCTTGTCGCTACCATAGTATTTCATGGCGTCGGCATACGACATACGTGGGAAACTATCAAACTCTATGCCTTTAAGTTCTTTAAACAAGAATTTCATTAAACTTTCGAATGTGTTTAAAACGTCTTCTTGTTCCACAAAACTCATTTCGCAGTCTATTTGTGTAAACTCCGGTTGACGGTCGGCACGCAAGTCTTCGTCTCTAAAGCAACGTACTATTTGGAAATAGCGGTCCATACCTGAAACCATAAGCAATTGTTTGTATTGTTGTGGCGATTGGGGTAGGGCATAAAATTCACCCGGATTCATGCGCGAAGGTACTACAAAGTCGCGTGCTCCTTCGGGGGTCGATTTTATAAGGAATGGTGTTTCTACTTCTATAAAGTTTAGGTTGTTCAAGTAGTTGCGTATAAGTATTGCCATATTGTGTCGCAATTCGAGGTTTTTGCGAACAGGATTTCTACGCAAATCTAAGTAACGATAACGCATACGCAAATCGTCGCCACCATCGGAATTGTCTTCGATAGTGAATGGCGGTACTTTGGCACTGTTCAAAACAGTAAGGTCGCTAACCACTATTTCTATTTCTCCTGTCGGTATTTTGGTGTTTTTGCTGCTACGTTCTGCCACTGTTCCCCTAACTTGCAATACGTATTCGCGGCCCAACTTGCGAGCTTTTTCGCATAGTTCGGCGTTTGTTTCCATATTGAAAGCCAATTGTGTGATACCATAGCGGTCGCGGAGGTCGATGAATGTCATACCGCCCAAATCTCTCGAGCGTTGTAGCCAACCGCATAGGGTTACTTCTTTTCCTACATGAGCTATATTCAACTCACCACAAGTACATGTTCTATACATTATATTATTCTTTTTATTCTTTAGTAATTATTTGTTTGTTCTTGGAACAGACGTTTAGTCTTGTTTCCAATACATTTCACTCATATTAAATTGTTTGGGGTGACGAGCCACCACATATTTGTATTTTTCTTGAATCTCTACTATGTCTTCGTTGTAGTTGCCTGTGGGATAGAATGTCGCCATCACACCACATGTTTTTCTTTTATAGTCGATAAACGAAAGCACTATGGGCACTTGTGCTTCTATTGCTATTTCGTAAAACCCACGTTTCCAATGTTTGGTATATTTTCGAGTTCCTTCGGGAGTTATCACTATGGTGAATTTTTCGTTCTCCGAAAAGTATTTTGCCACTTGATTTACTATTCCGTTTTTTCGATTACCTCTGTCTACCGGCAATCCACCTAATTTTTTTAAGGGATAGTTTAATGGAAATTTGAAAAATTCTTTCTTGATGAGAAATCTCCCATTGAGCCCTAAAATCCATATCCCGATGCGTCCCAAAATAAAATCCCAACCGCTTGTATGAGGTGCTTCTATCATCACACAACGGTCCATCTCAGGACGGAAACTTCCTTCAAATTTCCACCCAAATAGTTTTAATATGAACTTCCAAAATTTGCTTCCCATTCGATATGGCTTTATTTATCAATGTATAACGTTTATATTTAAGCTTTGTTACGATGTGCAAATATACAAATTTTTTTCGATAGTTTGTACTCCTATTATCGATATACTAATAAAAAAGTTACAATAGGGTATTAAATTCTTCATACCCTATTGTCGTTTGCTTGATGATAGGGTGTACTGAGAGTGATGGTATACCGTCAATTTTGGCTAATTTATATCGTAAAAAAAACTCGTGATGTAACCGATGTTTCACCACGAGGCTGTATGATTTTTGTCACGATGCTTTGGCATTTATATCGCGACTTGTTTTAGGAGTATTCGTTTGTGGGGTTAAATGATGTTTTCGTCTAAATATTTTTTAAGTTGTTCGGGACTTACACCATGTGTGATAACACCTTCTTTTACATACGATATGGCACCTGTTTGCTCTGATACTATAACCGATATGGCATCCGACATTTCGGTTACGCCTATGGCCGAACGATGTCGCAAACCGAGATTTGGATTTATGGCCGAGTTCGACGATACCGGAAGAATACAGCGTGCTGCCAAAATTTTGTTATTCTTCACTACCACAGCGCCATCGTGCAAAGGAGTGTTTTTGAAAAATATGGTTTCCAACAAAGCCGACGATACTTCGGCATCGATGCCTTCGCCGCTGGCTATGATGTCGTTAAGTTCGTTTTCTTGCATAAACACTATTAAAGCTCCTGTTTGTGTGTTCGACATGTTTTTGCAGGCTTGTACGTAAGGTTCGTAATTGACTTTTTTCTTTTTGGCCACATTTATCTTCCAAAACAAGAAACGCTTTTTGATTCCGATAAACGATTTTGTGCCAAGTTGCAATAGAAAGCGTCGTATTTCGGGTTGAAACACAACTACCAATGCCAACATTCCCATGCTTATAAACTGTCCCAAAAGGTCGGATAATAGTTTCATTTGCAATATGCTTACCATTTTCCAGATAGCGTATATTATCATTATGCCGATAAATATACCCATCACATTGGTGCCTTTTACAAGTTTGTATATTTCGTAAAACAGATACGATACCAACAAAATATCGATGATGTCGATGAGTCCGATTTGGGGAAATCCTTGTATTACACTTAATATATTCATGTTTATTTGTTTATTGTTTGTACTATTTTTATTGTTTCTACTGCTTCTTTAACGTCGTGAACGCGAATAAATTTTGCGCCATTCATCAAAGCGTATGTATTTAACACTGTTGTTCCGTTCAAAGCATTGTTTGCATCTGTTTCTAATAAATTGTATATCATAGATTTTCTCGAAATTCCAACAAGTAAAGGTTCTTTAAAGAATGTCGAAAAATCTTTCAAATTTTTCATTAAGGTATAGTTTTGTTCGAGGGTTTTGGCAAAGCCGAATCCCGGGTCGATTATAACATCTTTTACTCCTAAGCGGTAAAGGGTGTCTAATTTCTCCGAAAAATACATTATCAGTTCTTGTACTATGTTGTCGTAGACGGTGTTCTTTTGCATATCTGTAGGCAATCCTCGGGTGTGCATAAGTACGTATGATACTTGTAACTGAGCCACAGTTTCGAACATCGTTTTGTCAAAATTTCCGCCCGATATGTCGTTTATTATGTTGGCACCTTCGCCTATTACTGTTTTTGCCACTTCGGCCCAGCAGGTGTCTACCGATAGTATGGCATCGGGCAAATGCTTGCGCAATAGCGATATGATGGGTTTTAGTTTATTCTTTTCTTCTTCGATGGGTAGAAGCACTGCTCCCGGTCTCGACGATACTGCTCCGATATCGATGATATCTCCACCATCTTTAAGTATGTTTTCGGCACGCTCTATTATGGCCTTTTCGTTTGTGTATTTTCCACCATCAAAAAAGCTGTCATCGGTACAATTTAGTATTCCCATCACCATGGGTTTTGACAATGTTAGCAATTTTTTGCCGCAACATATTGTTTTATCTGAAGAAAAATTAGTATCTTTGTTCATGTTTTTATAATGTTAATATAGTCGCATATTTAAACATATTTGTCGGATTATCCGTTTGTTATATCCAATAATACTATAGCAAAATACATAGTTTTTTGATATAAAAACGTTCCGCAAATAAAATGCGAAGTTACGAATAAAGTTACAAATAAACAGAAAAAAATGAATAAAACTTCTGAACAGTTTGAAAATGAAATAAAAAAATGTCGCGAGGTATTTGCTATGAAAGCTCAAGACTACGGTACATCGTGGAGAATACTACGTTTGCCGTCATTGACTGACCAAATATTTATAAAAGCCAATCGCATTAGAAGCATACAAATGACCGGTGTCAACGAGATAGAGGAGGGCATAGTTCCAGAATTTATAGCGATGGTTAATTATTCCATTATAGCTCTTATTCAGATAGAACTCGGCCTCGATGGCGAACAAGATTTGCCATTCGATACTGCCATGAATCTTTACGATAAGCATATCAATGCCACTAAAGATTTGATGCTTAAAAAGAATCATGACTATGGCGAGGCTTGGAGACAGATGCGTGTAAGTTCGATGGTGGATATCATACTCATGAAGATAAAGAGAATAAAACAGATAGAAGACAACCAAGGCCGAACATTGATATCGGAAGGCGTGCAAGGCAGTTATACCGATATAATAAATTATTCGTTGTTTTGCTTGATATTATTGGACGAACAAACTCAGAAATAAACACTAAATAGAGATATAATCATGAAAAATGAAAAGGTAATTAGAAACGTTTACACTATCAGTCGTTTAATTGTTGGTTTGGTGTTCTTGTTTTCGAGTTTTTCGAAAGGTGTAGACCCTCTTGGAACATCGTATAAGATACAAGAGTATATGACTGCTTGGACTATTGGTAGTTTCTCATTCGAATGGGCATTACCTATGGCTACATTCTTAAGTGTGGCTATGATTACGTTAGAATTCTTGGTGGGTGTATTAATGTTGGCTAACTGTTGGCGCAAGTTTGCCGCATGGTTATTGCTGTTGATGATGTCGTTTTTTACCGTTACCACATTTATAGATGCTCTTACCAACAAGGTAACAGATTGTGGTTGTTTTGGCGATATGATAAAACTTACCAATTGGGAAACATTTTGGAAAAATGTTGTGCTTATGGTATTTACCATAGTAATATTTTATTGTCGTTCGATGTTTACAAAGAAAAGAACTTTCGAACGTGGTATATTCGTAACATTTTTATCGATAGGCATTGCTATCAGTTTTCA
The DNA here is from genome assembly GCA_017555745.1 of Bacteroidales bacterium. Lineage (GTDB taxonomy): Bacteria > Bacteroidota > Bacteroidia > Bacteroidales > P3 > HGM05376. The sequence continues at coordinate 27,197 of JAFZFU010000035.1, read as the reverse complement.
AATATATAACATTGCCAACGAACCTATTTTGGATTTCCGTTCGTGGAAGATAGGCAACAGAATGATGCCCGAAGAAAAAGGTGAAGTAGTGACTTACCTCACATATAAGAACAAAGCCACAGGCGAAATTGACGAGTTTGTATCAAGTAAATTGATGGACTATTACAAAGATACCGTATGGGTAAATAATTGGGAATTTGTAGATAGCCGTATCGAAGACCCTAACGAGATATATGCCGATGGTTTTTCGATGATGGATGTAACCGGCGAGGATTTTTCCAAAGACATTATAGGTTCGCCCGATTATGTGCTTATAACTACCATTCATCATTTGGAAGATGTAGACGATAAGGGTTTGAGAAGTATGCAACGTGTTTCTCGTTATGCTCAAGAACATGGATTATATATGGTATTGTTGGTGTCGGTGTCGTCGCCGCAAGCCGAAGTGGTTGACTTCTTGTTAGAAAACAAGATGGATAATTTCGAGTTTTATTATGCCGACGAAAAGGCTATCGAAACCATGTTGCGTTCCAATCCCGGATTTATTCTTTTGAAAAACAGTGTGGTGGTGAACAAATGGCATCATAGCAATGTTGCTGAATTGATAAATATGACAACTGAAGATTTTGAATAAAAAAACAGATATGAATAAAATAGTTAAAATAATGATGTTAGTAGGTGGTTTGTTTGCGTTGACAACCACCGGAGTAATGGCTCAATCAAAAGAAGACGACAATCGTGGTTATTCGGTAAAAGTGGGTGACATGGCTCCCGATTTTACGTTACAATACTTGGACGGAACTACGGCTAAACTTTCCGACTTGAGAGGTAAGGTGGTTATGTTGCAGTTTACGGCAGGTTGGTGCAGAGTGTGCCGACAAGAAATGCCTTATATCGAAGAGGAGATATGGCAAAAACATAAAGATAACGAAAATTTTGTGCTTGTGGCTGTAGACCTTAAAGAGCCTAAGGAAAAAGTATTGAAATTTATCGAAGATATGAAAGTAACCTATCCGCTTACCTTAGACGAAAATGGTGAAATATTCTCGTTATATACCGAGAAAAATGCAGGGGTAACTCGAAATATCATCATCGACCGAGATGGTAAGATAGTATTTCTTACACGTTTGTTCGATCGAAAAGAGTTCGATCAAATGAAGGAAGTGATAGAAACATTGTTGAATAAATAACATAAAAACTAAAAAGAAATGATACAAAGAATTCAATCTATTTATTTGGTGTTGGCATTGGTGGGCGCTGTGCTATTGTTTATGTTCCCCACAGCCACATTCGATTTAGTTAATCCACAAACCAATACAATCGAGGCTACTGCAAGTTTGGATTTAGTGGCAAAAACAACCACCTACGACGAAACCGGTGCAATACCCACATTTGTAGGACAAAGTTCTGTTATATTGCTTATTATTGCCATAGTGTTGGCAGTAGGTATATTAGGTTCTATTTTCTTGTTTAAAAACAGAATGTTGCAAATGCGATTAGTGGCATTGTTGTTAGTGTTGTCGTTGGCATATATAGCCATAGTGTTCGTATCGTCGGTAGACGGTTGCGCGGAATTTCTAACAGCATCGTATCCTATTTGGACTGCGAATATCCATTATGGAGTAGGTACTTTTGCACCATTGGCTATAGCGGTGCTATTATTCTTGGCTCAAAACGCCATAAAAAAAGACGAACTAAAGGTGCGTGCTGCTGACCGTTTGAGATAAGCAAACATAAACGATATATTCAATTTGGGCTTTTGACTATTATTAAAGAAACTTGCTTTGTTATTGACAGATAGTTAAAAACTAAATTCGGGAAATATTTAAACCTTATGGAGCGGAAGCGCAAAAGATTCTATCTACTTTGCGTTTCCGCTTTTTTATATCCTATTTCATACTCCTTTGTTTTGTCCCCGACGGCTATAAAATATTTCGTTCCCTCTCAAAAAGTTTTCAATTCCCAGTCTTAAACTTCTTTATCCCCACTCCAAAAGTAAATTCCAAAGTTTGGAACGAATATTTCAAAGTATGAAATAAATATTCCAAAGTTTGAAATATAGAATTGCAGTAGGGTATGATAACTTTATGTGTAGAGTTTCCCAACTTTGGTAGTGGGGAAAAATTAAATTCTGAATTAGGACTGCAAATTTAGAATTTATGTATTGCTTATTGAAATACTTGTATTTATTTTTCGGATTTGTTTATACTAAATACCTTTTTCTAACGTTTATTGCTATATAATTGACAAAGAAACGATTTAAATATGATAAATATAACCTGGATTTTGACAATGGGGCTTTGTAGCTTATTCATGACGGGTATAGGCATATATGCTTGGACTCGTAAGAAACCGATGTGGTTTTGGGCCGGCTCAAAGGTGCAAGACGATGAGATAAGTGATATCCCGGCCTACAATAGAGCCAACGGAATAATGTGGATGGCCTATTCGTTGCCATATTGGCTAAGCACCATTGTGGGAATAAAAAATGAGGAGTTGGCTGCCGATATACTCTTGATATGGGTATTGGTGTCGATGCCTTTATTAATATTGGTATATAAGAGAATATATAATAAATATGTAGCATAATTAAATATACGTTTGGTTATTGTATGAAAATTTGTTATCTTTGCAGTCGCAATATATTTGCTCTATAATAGTAGATACATTTGATATATAGAAATTTAAATATAATAAATATAAGGAGGTTGTTTTGAATAAACTTTATAGATCTTGTACAGATAGAAAAATAGCCGGAGTTTGTGGTGGCTTGGGCAAACATTTAAATATTGATCCAACAATAATAAGATTGCTATGGGCTGTTAGTGTAATATGCTGTGGATTCGGCATAATATTATACATATTGGCGGTTCTTATAATTCCCGATGAACAACAACGTATTCAATAGAACAATAAATAAGTAAACAATAAAACTAATATAGCAATGAAGAAATATTTAGCTATATCTTTGGCATCAGTTCTCTTTGCAAGTTGTTTTTTTCCTAAAACAACAACTTCAACAAGAGTAAGAACAACAACAACTTCAACTGTAGAAACACCTGTGGCTACAGAGCCTGTATATGTATCGGACGAAAAAACCGAATATGCTTCGTGGTTAAACAAAGAAGAAGCAGCCGAGTTGAATGCTATATTCGAAGCATATCGTAATGATTTTGATTTTACAAACAAAAGAGTGATATTCTTTACCGGTAGTTCGGGTAAGCTAAGAAGCAATAAAGAACATTATTTCAGAATGCAAAAGAAGTACGATAATACATCGTATTATAATCGCGACAACGGATACTTATATATCTTCGACGAAGATCAACGCGAAGCTATAGGTGGATATGATGCAGCCATAGTATTTTGGACAAAAAATCAGTTGTCGACCGAAGAAGTAATGGAACGAATTAAGCAAGAACCTCCGGTAGAATAACAACTATCTGTCATTGTTTCGAAGTGCTGATAACCTATTGATGAAGTGCACGGCAAAAAAGCTGTTGGTGCACAGTTGTTTGTTTATGCTACTAAAGGAATGTGATTCTTAAAAATAGGAGAGAAGTGCTGAGGTTGATATGCATAATATATAAGGATATATACAAATGGGAAATAAAAGAAATATGATTGTCGAAAGACTAAAAACGTTGAAGAAAGAGATGGGACACAAACAGAGGTTTGTGATAATGGACTCCGAAACCTTTCGCGAACGTTGGTCGTTTCAGTTGTCGGCAAGAAATTTGTTTGTAGCAGTGGGGTTGAGTGTGATAGTATTGGTGGTGCTTACCACTATTCTTATTGCATTTACTTCGCTACGCGAGTATATACCCGGTTATATGCAAACCGACCTTGTAGAGCAAGTGCACAAAAGCACCGCCACCATCGACTCGTTGGAGCAGAAACTTTATGAACAGGATTTGATGCTTGCAAATATCAAAGCCCTGATAATGGGAGAGGAGATAAGCGAGAAAGAACACAAACGCGATAGTTTGAAAGTGAAACCAGGCGAAGATGTGAGGTCTAAATCTGATTCGCTGCTGAGAAACGAAATAGAATCGCAAGATAAATATCAAGTAAAATCCAGCAAATCGTATGCCGACAATGCTGATAATTTAGATGGTAACCATGTATATGTGAATATTTCGGACAAAGGTTTACCTACCGATTATTTGTTTTATACGCCACTGAAAGGCAAGGTTATTTCGGTGTTTGAGCCACACAAACGTCATTACGGTATCGATATAGCAGGTAGCGAAAATGCTGTTATTAAATCGGTATACAATGGTACAGTGTTGTTTTCCGATTTTACTTTGAAGACGGGATATATTATTGCTATCCAGCATCCTAATAATATGATTTCGGTGTATAAACACAATAGTGCATTGCTAAAGCATACCGGTGATGTGGTTAGGGCCGGAGAGCCTATAGCTTTTATAGGAAATACGGGAGAGCTTACTTCGGGTCCACATTTGCATTTGGAACTTTGGTACAATGGAAAAGCTATTAATCCTGTCGAATATATTAGTTTTTAATAAAAGGAAGTAAGAGAAAGACAAAAGATGAAAAAACATATAGCAATATTAGGTTCTACGGGCTCGATAGGAGTGCAAGCCCTTAATGTTGTGCGCAATCATTCAGATTTGTTTGAGGTAGAGGTGCTGACTGCGCATTCCAACTACGAAAAACTGATACAACAAGCTATCGAATTTAAGCCTAATACAGTAGTTATCACTAATAAAAACTATTATTCTAAAGTTCAAGAGGCTCTTTCGAGCTACGATATAAAAGTGTTTGCCGGCGATAAGTCGATGGTAGACGTAATGGAAATGTCGGATATCGACATGGTGCTTACCGCTGTGGTGGGCTTTGCTGGTTTGCGTCCTACGCTAAGAGCCATAGAGTATGGCAAAACGATAGCTTTGGCCAATAAGGAAACGATGGTGGTAGCCGGTAAGTTGGTAACCGATTTAGCCGCAAAGAAGAATGTGCCTATTTTGCCGGTCGATTCGGAACATTCGGCTATATTTCAGTCGTTGACAGGTGAAACTTTTAATCCTATCGAAAGAATTTTTCTTACTGCATCGGGTGGTCCATTCTTGGGCCGCAAGACTGACGATTTGAGAAATGTAACCGTCAGTGATGCTTTGAAACACCCCAATTGGGTAATGGGAAAAAAGGTAACCATAGATTCGGCTACCCTTATGAACAAAGGACTGGAGGTAATAGAAGCCAAGTGGCTTTTTAACGTAAAACCCGAACAGATAGAGGTGGTTGTGCACCCTCAATCGATAGTGCATTCGTTGGTAGAGTTTAAAGATGGTTCCATCAAGGCTCAATTGGGATTGCCATCGATGGAGTTGCCCATACAATATGCTTTTTCTTACCCGATGAGATTATCGTCGATGTTGCCGAAATTTGAGTTTATAAACTATCCTCAACTATCGTTTTTGCAACCCGATAGAGATACATTCCGTTGCCTCGATTTGGCTTATAAAGCAATAAACAAAGGCGGTAATATGTCTTGTATAATGAATGCTGCCAACGAGATAGCGGTACAAAGTTTTATCGACGAAAAGATAAGCTTTTTGGATATTCCCGTTATGATTAACGATATGATGGATAAAGGATTCTTTATTTCTGAGCCTACATTGGACGATTTGATGGAAACAGATTTTGAGATTCGTATGAAATCTCAGCAATGGATTGATAATAAACATAACTAAATATAATATAGATAAATATGAGAATATTAGCACTTTTATTGAGCTTGTCGCTCTTGGTATTTGTCCACGAATTGGGACATTATTTCTTTGCTCGATTGTTTAAAACTCGAGTAACACGATTTTACCTGTTCTTTAACTACAAATTTTCGATACTTAAAGCCAAACGCTTCAATGGCAAATGGCATTTTAAATGGTTTAACGCCACTACTCCCGAAGAGTGGGATCAATATCCCGATAATACGATGTTCGGTATAGGTTGGATTCCGCTTGGAGGTTATTGCGATATAGCAGGAATGATAGACGAAAACAAGGATTCAAAAGATTTCGAATCGACACCACAACCATGGGAGTATCGTTCAAAGAAGGCTTGGCAACGGTTGCTTATAATATCGGGTGGTGTATTGGTAAACTTTGTGGTGGCCATGATATTGTATGTAGCAATATTGTTTAGCTGGGGCGAAGCCAAATTGCCTATTCAAAATGCCACTATGGGTTATGATTATGCTCATGTGTTAAAAACTAATGGTTTTCAAGATGGAGATATAGTATTGGCTATCGACGATAAACCTGTACATTATAGCGCCGAAGTGTCGGAATATTTAGTTATCGACGATGCTTCCGAGGTAACAGTGCGTCGCAACGGAAAAGATACTACCTTTGCATTGCCGAAAGACATCCGCGAACAGATATTGGCCAATATAAATAATGTCGATAGTCAGTTGCTTGTGGTGCGTTATCCGTTTGTTATAAAAGACTTTGTTGCCGGTTCGTTAGCCGAAAAAGCAGGTATGATGGCCGGCGATAGTTTGGTGTCGCTCAACGGAGTTGCCACACCTACTGCCAAAGAGTTTATGACCGACTTGGCTTCTAATGCCGACAAGGAAATAGTGGTAGGTTTTTACAGAGGTGGCGAACTTATGTCGTTATCGATGCAGTTAGACGGTTCGGCCAAGATGGGTGCTTACCTTAAGTCGCCTACCGAGATATATACAGTGGAGATAAAAGAGTATGGATTCTTTGAATCGATACCTGCGGGAATAAGCATAGGTATCGAAACACTTGTTACATACGTTAAATCGCTTAAGTTGATATTTACCAAAGAGGGGGTATCGCAGTTGGGCGGTTTCGGTTCCATAGGTTCGTTGTTCCCCGAAGAGTGGAATTGGGCAGTATTTTGGAATATGACAGCATTCTTGTCTATAATATTGGCATTTATGAATATTATACCTATTCCGGGCTTGGATGGCGGTCATGTAATGTTTACTCTTTACGAGATAATAACACGTCGCAAACCTAGCGATAAGTTTTTGGAATATGCTCAAACCGTTGGAATGGTAATATTGTTTGCATTGCTTATCTATGCCAATGGTAACGATTTGTTCCGCTGGTTGAGTAGTAAATTTTAGTTGATGAAGCAGATAGACAGGCTTATATTACGCTCGTTTGTAGGACCATTGGTGCTTACCTTCCTATTGGCTGTATTTGTTTTGCTTATGCAGTTTCTATGGAAGTATATCGACGATATGGTGGGCAAAGGGTTGGACTTTTGGATAATAGCCCAACTGCTCTTTTATGCTTCTGCCACTTTCGTGCCGATGGCTCTGCCTATTGCTACCCTTTTTGCTTCTATAATGACGATGGGTAATTTTGGCGAGAAATATGAGCTTGTGGCTATGAAAGCCGGGGGTATATCCGTACGACGAGTGATGATGCCTATGGCTTTATTGGTGCTTATACTTACGGGTATGGCTTTCTATTTTGCCAACAATGTGATGCCGGTGGCGGTGCTTAAGTATAAGATGACACTATATGATGTGACGCGTAAAAAGCCTGCACTGAACATAAAACCCAGCGAGTACTATTCGGGAATAGATGGATATGTAATACGAATAGATCAAAAAGATAAGGAGAACAAAAATCTTAAAAATATAATTATCTACGACCATACTGATGGTATGGGCAATGTCAGTGTAACGGTAGCCAATAGCGGAAGAATGACTGTGACACCCGACGAGCGTTTTTTGGTCTTTGACATGTATGATGGATATTCGTATGTGGAGGATGTAAAAGGTCAGAATGCGTATGCACGCCCTCTTACAAGAATGAAATTTGATGAGCAGACCATGAGTTTCGATTTGTCGGCATTTGCTTTTAACAAGGTGGACAAGGAACATTTCAGAGGTAGCTATCAAATGATGAATGTAAGTCAGCTTGATGATGCAATGGATACTTTGTATATCAACAGGGACAAGAAGGTAGAAGAATTTAAGAAAGAAATATTGTCGAGTTATTTGCTAACCGAGATAACCGCCAAACCCAAAGTAGTGCAAGATGAATTGTCGCAAGTAGATAATCCGCTTAGTTTGATAGATAATTTGTCCGAAAGGAAACAACGAAACGTACGCCGTTTTGCACTACGCTCGGCTCGTAAGGTAAATGAAGATATGGCTATGTATAATCAAATACTTCAAAACGATTTAGAGTATATTAATAGGCATGGTATAGAATGGCATCAAAAGTTTACCTTGTCGTTGGCATGTTTTGTCCTGTTTCTTATTGGAGCGCCGTTTGGCTCGATAGTGCGTAAAGGAGGTTTGGGATTGCCTCTTGTGGCGTCGGTGGTATTTTTTGTGCTATATTATGTGATAAACACTATATGTATAAAAGCCATTCGCGAAACTGCAATGCCTCCAAGTGGTATGTGGATTTCCACTTTGGCTATGTTGCCTTTGGGAATATTTCTTACATTGAAAGCCACTACCGATTCAGGATTATTTGATCGTGGAACTTGGTTACGGATAATAAAAAGTATATCAAAACCATTTATTCGAAATAAAGAAAACAAAATCTAAAACAATATCATGAAAGTATTACAACTATGCAATAAGCCACCATATCCTCCTGTTGATGGAGGTACGATAGCCATGAACAGCATAACGCAGGGCTTGATTGTCGAACATTGTACACTGAAGGTGTTGACAATGTGTTCGGACAAGCATCCTGTGAAGAAAAATTTGATAACCGAGGAGTATTGCACTAATACACAATTAGAATCGGTGTATGTAGATTTAAAGATAAATATGCTGGATGCTTTTGTGGCATTGCTTACAGGCGAATCTTATAATGTAAAACGTTATGAGAGCCACGAGTTTGCAAAGAAATTGGCTTCGATATTAAAAGAAGATACCTTTGATGTGATACATATCGAAAGTATTTTTCTTACTCCCTATCTTCCGCTGATAAGAAAGTACTCCAACGCCAAGGTGATATTGCGTGCTCATAATGTAGAGCATTTGATATGGGAGAGGATTGCCAAGTGTACCAAAAATATATTTAAGCGTTGGTATGTCAAAAAGTTGGCTTTGGCTCTTAAGGTTTATGAGTTGGAACATATATCGCAATACGATGGTATAGCATGTATAACACAAAAGGATGCCGATTATTTTATAAAGGCCGGTTGTAGAAAACCTATTGTGTCGATACCTTTTGGAATAATAGCTCCCGATACCATGGATAATGTCGACGAAGAACCTAATTCGTTGTTTCATATAGGCTCGATGGATTGGATTCCCAATTTAGAGGGCGTTAATTGGTTTTTGGAAAAGGTGTGGCCTAAAGTCTTGAACGAAGTGCCTCAAGCACGCATGTATTTGGCCGGACGTAAGATGCCGCAAATATTGATGAATACCGAGTATCGAAATGTATCGATAGTGGGCGAAGTGCCCGATGCCATGTATTTTATCGAAAGCAAGAAGATAAACATCGTGCCTCTTTTGAGTGGCAGTGGTATAAGGGTAAAAATAATAGAGGCAATGTCGGTGGGAAAAACTGTTATTTCTACAACGATAGGAGCAGAGGGTATAGAGTATACCGATGGTAAAAACATACTTATAGCCGATACCCCGGATGAGTTCGTAATGCAAATAAAGAGATGTGTTGCCGATGATGAGTTTTGCGCCGAGATAGGGAAGAATGCCTACGACTTGGTGGTAAACAATTACAACAACGAATTATTGACTCAAAAGCTGCTTACTTTCTACAATAAATTGATAGAAAAAGATAATGAAATATGATGCTATTATGGCATTTTTAATGAAAAAATAAGAGAGAAAATAATAAATAGATACTATAAAATCGAAAATAAATAAACTTAAAGAAATATTGATAATCATATCGTTTTGATAAATAGAACGAGAAAATACGAAATAAACTTTTTTATATCGAAAAAAAGTGCGTATATTTGCAAATCTAAATTAAACAATAAATAACAAGAAAAAATAGATATTACAAGATGAAAAAGAGTAAGATACTTCAAATTGCTTTAGCTGTTGTTATAGTCGTACTTGCATTCGTTTTATATAACAGCATTATGAAACCTGTTCGTTTCGATAACGAATTTGTTTTAAGAAGAGACGCCGTAGTGGTAAAATTGAAAGAAATAAGAACTTTGCAAGAAGGTTACAAAATAACCTATGGCAAATACGCTTCTACTATGGATTCGCTTATCATGGGTCTTAAAGAAGGTAAATTGCCTGTAGTTAAAAAATATGGTAACGTGCCTGATGAAATGACAGAAGCTGAAGCTTTGAAACAAGGTATTATCCGTCGTGATACCGTATTTATGAACCCATTGGAAAAAATGCGCGAAGAAAAGAAAATCGCTTTGACCGATGAACAATTGGGTAAATTAAAATACATTCCATATACAGACAACGAAGAATTCGAAATGGCAGCTCGTTTCGTAGAAAAGAGCGGTTTCCAAGTTCCTGTATTCGAAGTGAAAGTTCACTTGTCTGTATTGTTGGCTGATTTGGACGAACAAGATGTTAGAAACAAAATAGCCGAATTGGAAAGTGCTAACAAATATCCGGGTTGGAAGGTAGGTGACCTTGATAATCCTATCACCGATGGTAATTTTGAATAAAATATAAAAAGAATATATGGTATCCTATTTTATAAATAGTAAAACTGTATTAGAAAATTTTAATTCTACTGATTATCAGAAGAAACTATCCATTTGTTTAGAAACAAATGGATTTTCTTTTGCAGTTGAAAACGAGAAAAATAAATTATTGGCTTTTGCCGATGTTGCTTGCAACTACCCCGAAACATTGTCGCAAGTGATAGAAATGATTAAAAAGGTTTTTTCGGACCTTGGCATAGAATATATGTTGATGGACGAAATAGAACTTATAGTGCCGGCCAATAAACATACATGGATTCCCGAACATCTTTTCGACCAAGCCAGACTACGCGAATATTTTAGTTTGACAATACCGTTGGATGTGAAAGAAACTGTGTTCTACAGCTTTTCTGAAAAATTGCAAGCCTATTCGTTGTTTGCTTATTCCGACACCATAATAAGTGCTTTTAAGGTCGCTATACCCCGTATTAAGGTTAAAAGCCAACATGCCAAAATGCTAGAAACACCGTTGTTGGAAAAAAGCAGAATGAAAACCAACGTTGAGATATATTTGAGAAAAGATTATTTCGATGTGGCTGTTTTTGATAGTAAAAACTTTTTGATTTCGAATACATATAGATATTCTACAGCCGACGATGTAGCCTATTATGCGTTGTTGTTGCTAAAACAGTTTCGTCTTAATCAAGATGCTATCGAGATATATCTTTCGGGTAAGGCCGACAGAAATATATATGCTTGTTTAGAGCGTTTCTTTAGAAAGGTAACCCTATATACAGGCAAAAAGTTGGAGTTTGCTACCAATGATATGTATCATTTGCATTTGTATCAATACTCGATGCTGTTTAGATAATAAAGAATATGCGAATAATAACAGGAACATTGAAGGGACGACGATTAAATCCTCCCGAAAATTTACCGGTGCGTCCTACTACGGATATGGCACGCGAGAGTCTTTTTAATATACTCAACAATATGACCGACTATGAGAATATTTCGGTCTTGGATTTGTTTTCGGGTACGGGCGCAGTGTCGTTCGAGTTTATATCGCGAGGTGCTAAGCAGGTTACAGCTATCGAGATCAATAACAAATGTACCGATTTTATCAAGAAATCTGCCGATACGTTCCAAATAAAGAACCTTCATGTGGTGCGTGCCGATGTGTTTGATATAATAAAGCGTGCATATCAGAAGTTCGATATCATATTTGCCGATCCTCCTTACCAACTGGAGGATTTGCCCAAGATACCCGATATGATATTCGAAAAGGATATGCTAAACCCCGACGGCATGCTTATATTAGAACACTCAAAAGAGCATGAGTTCGAAAATCACCCTTGTTTTTGGCAGCATCGCAAGTATGGTAAGGTGAACTTTACTTTTTTCAAGAAAAATATTGATAACGAAAAATAAAAACTATATACTATGAAAGCAGTAGTTAAAACAAAATTTCAATTCCCAAAGCAAAAAAGCCTTTACGAAGGAAAAGTACGTGATGTATATAATATCGATGATAAATATTTGGCAATGGTAGTTACCGACCGTATATCGGCATTTGATGTAGTGTTGCCTAAAGGTATACCCTACAAAGGTCAAGTGCTTAATCAGATAGCTGCTAAGTTTTTGGATGCTACTGCCGATATAGTGCCTAACTGGAAGTTGGCTACTCCCGACCCTATGGTAACCATAGGAAAGAGATTGCAACCTTTCAAAGTTGAAATGGTGGTGCGTGGCTATTTGGCCGGTAGTGCTTGGCGCGAATACAAAGCCGGCAGCAGAACTTTGTGTGGCGTACAATTGCCCGAAGGTATGGTGGAAAATCAAAAGTTCCCCAATCCAATAATCACCCCAACTACTAAAGCCGACGAAGGTCACGACGAAAATATATCCCGTCAAGAAATTATAAGCCAAGGGTTGGTGTCGGAAGAAGACTATACTCAATTGGAAAACTATACTTACGCTTTGTTTAACAGAGGTACCGAAATAGCAGCCAAACAAGGTCTTATATTAGTAGATACTAAATATGAATTCGGTAAAGATGTCGACGGTAAAATCTATTTGATAGACGAAATACACACTCCCGATTCGTCGAGATACTTCTACGCCGAAGGCTACGAAGAAAGATTGAAAAACGGTGAAAAACAACGTCAGTTGTCGAAAGAATTCGTTCGTGAGTGGCTTATGGAAAACGGTTTCCAAGGTAAGGAAAACCAACAAGTGCCCGAAATGACCGACGAATTTATACAACAAGTATCTGAAAGATATATCGAGCTATACGAACACATAGTAGGCGAAAAGTTCGTAAAAGCTGATGAATCAAACGATATAGAAGCTCGTATACAAAATAACGTTACAGCATACTTGAATTAGTTTTTTTACTATTGGCTGTTGGCTATCAGCCATTGGCAGATTGCAGCAGTTTTAATGTTGCTTACTTAGCCAACGGCTGATAGTTTACAGTCATTTGTATTATGAATCCAACCCTTCGTTTCGTATCACATATTCCTTGTTCAAAAAAGGTGGCGGCTTTGGTTGCCGCTTTATGGATGGCAGTAAGCCTTGTGGGCCAAACCGCCGATTCCACAATGCTTGTCAATGCCGTTTGGCAGACCGATACCATTGCCAATGGCGTTGTGTTTAAGCAGACCGCTCTGAAAGATTATTTTTCATCTAATCAGTATATCAGTTGTATAGAGGTGGCGCCCAACTCGGCTGCCAAACTTGCTTTTGCCTACAACAAAGATCTCGACTATACTTCGCAAATGGCAAAAAAACAAGGTGCCATAGCCGCCATCAACGGCTCGTTCTTTGATATGCAGTATTTCAATCCTATTTGTTATCTTAGGATAGACGGTGAGAATGTGGGCGAAAACACCAACAAAAATACCCCTTATCGCAAATATTATCAGTATGGCACATTGGTTTTAGACGATAATGGTATGCCCAAGATATTAAAGACCGACAGTTTGCGAGTGTGGGAAAACTCGTTGCCCTACCAAAATATAATGACCGCCGGACCTCTTCTTATACAGTCGGGGAAGGAACAGCCTATGCGCGACGACAGAACCTTTGTAACCCATCGCCACAACCGTACTGCCATAGGTATAAAACCCGATGGCACGGTGTTGATGATGACGGTAGATGGCCGACACGCCAAAGCGCAGGGCATGACATTGGTGCAGCTGATAAAGACCTTAAAATGGTTGGGCTGTGTAGATGCTCTTAATATGGATGGCGGTGGCTCTACCACATGTTATATAAAAGGTAGGGGAGTGGTGAACTATCCTTCCGACAACAATGCCTTCGACCACAAAGGCGAACGAAAGGTGTCTAATGCCATACTGCTGATGGTGTATTTTTAATTCTTTTGGTTATTCGCCGGCCTCTATCTCCGATAAGTTTTCGTTTATCATCTCTTTAAGGTATTTGATTATGTCGTAGTTGTTTATCGACATATTGTCCAATGCCTTTTTTATTTCTGCCGTGTCGAAGGTGTATTCGCCTTTTTCGGTTATGTGGCGGTACGTTATTCTTTTATCCTCGTTGGTGGCTGCCAGCATTGCCATTGTGCCGCCCATGTCGCCCAGTGGCGGTCGGTCCCAGTGGTTGTGGGCATACCAAAAGGAAAGGGTAGTGCCTTGTCCCGGTTGGCTCTCTACGGTTGTGTCGCCGCCGGCTTGCCGGGTGTTCATTTTAATCAGCGGTAGTCCCAAACCTATCTTGCGTGTGCTTCGGGTGGTGGTGTAGGGGTCGAAGAGGTGGGCCACATAATCGGCAGACATGCCCACGCCGTCGTCTTCGATACTTACCTTGTATATATTCTCTGTAAGGGATTCCGTTATGGTCAGCTTTATTGTGCGGGCTTTCGCCCGTATCGAGTTTTCCATCAAATCCATTATGTGTAGCGATATCTCTCTCATAGCTTATCGGATAGCAGGTTGTAAATAAGTCCCGTTGTTTCAAAAGTTGTCGATTGGGTGGATAGGATGGGTATGTTTTCGTTGTTGCTCATGCTACGGGCTTGGGCCGAAGGCTCTATTCCATTTACCAATATTATACACGAAAGCTTTTTAAGCAACGCTGCTGCAACAATGTTTCGATGGCTTTGCAACGTTATCCAGGCGTCGCCCTCTTTGGCATTGCCCACCACATCGCTTATAAGGTCCGACACATGGCAGCCCGCTATTTTGCCACCAATGCCGTCGGCACCCGACAAAACTTTTAAATTTAATTTATCAACCAAATCTTGAACAGTCATATCGCGTTGCTTTTTAATTTGTTATGCTTTTCCATTAAAAATATTTCAAACACAAAAGTACTATTTTTATCCCAATCGGGCAATAATGAAGTATTTTTTGTGTAACTTTGCATTATATTTTTTTTATCAATAACGATATAAAATACAGAAAAACAATGACTAAACTAAGTGTAAATATAAATAAGGCAGCCACAATACGCAATGCACGCGGTGGCAATATGCCAAATGTATTGCAATTTGCTTTGGATTGTGAACGTTTTGGAGCACAAGGTATCACTGTTCACCCTCGTCCCGACGAACGTCATATCCGCTACCAAGATGTAAGAGACCTTAAACCGGTGCTTACCACCGAATTTAATATCGAAGGCAACCCCATACCATCGTTTACCGAATTGGTTAAAGAGGTGAAACCTGCACAGGTTACCCTTGTGCCCGATGCCGAAAATGTGTTGACATCGAATGCAGGTTGGGACACCATAACTCATTTTGATTTCTTGAAAGATAAGGTTGCCGAGTTTAAAGAGTCCGGCATAAGAGTGTCGATATTTATCGATGCCGACAATCTTAAGCTTATTGAAAAAGCCAAGGAAACCGGCACCGACCGCATTGAACTTTATACCGAATCATACGCTTCCAATTATGCCGCCGACAGAGCCATGGCCGTTAAAAAGTTTGTGGAAGCAGCCAAGTTTGCCCACGAGATAGGGTTGGGAATTAATGCCGGTCACGACCTAAGTTTGGAGAACTTAGAATATTTCCACGCTCAGGTGCCTTTCCTCGACGAGGTGTCGATAGGCCACGCTCTTATATGCGATGCTTTGTATCTGGGTATCGAAAATACCATACAAATGTATCTTAACCAACTACGATAGTTTTTTTATATCACAATCAATCATACCCCTCCTTAGTCGGATAGCAAATGGCGATTAAGGAGGTTTTTCTACTCTATATCGATGAGCACAAAAACCAAAGGATATATATTAGGCATATTGGCGGCTGCCGTTTATGGCATGAATCCGCTGTTTACCCTGCCACTATACCAAGCCGGTATGGATACCGACTCGGTACTCTTTCTTCGTTACCTTATAGCGGTGCCCATAGTGGCACTTACGGCACGCCTAAGGGGGCAACGCTTCAAACTGTTGGCTGCCGAGCGTATGCCGCTGTTGCTTATGGGGGTGATGATGGCTGCTACATCGTGGACTCTCTTTAAAAGTTACAACTATATGGACGCAGGCATAGCATCCACCATATTGTTTATATACCCTCTGCTGGTGGCTGTAATAATGCGTTTCTTTTTCAAAGAAAAACTCAAACCCCTCACCATTATATGCCTCACCATGGCCACTGCGGGCATAGGCTTGCTGTATAAAGCCCCCGACGGTGCCACACTCAGCCTCGTGGGGACGGTGTTTGTACTCCTCTCGGCACTGACCTATGCGGTGTATATCGTGGGTGTAAACCAATCGGCGCTTAAACAAACCCCCACACTTACCATATCTTTTTATGTGATGTGCATAGCCTCGCTGCTGTTTTTCTGCAAATCGGGCTTTGGCCAAAACCTGCAGTTGCCCCCTCATTGGTATCTGTGGTTTAATATTTTGGCATTGTCGCTGTTTACCACAACGGTGTCGTTTGTGTGCACCACATTGGCCATACAATACGTAGGCTCTACCGCCACCGCCATATTGGGAGTGCTGGAGCCCGTAACGGCAATATTTTTCGGCATCACCGTCTTTGGCGAAACGCTTACCATGCGCGATGTGTGCGGACTCCTCCTTATCATAGTGGCCGTAACACTGGTGGTGGCCGGAGGAAACCTCTCAACCATATTGGTTAGATTTAGGAAAATGTTTCCAAAATTGCCACTCAAAAAGAAATAATTTTCAGTGTAATAATATATTTTTATCTTGCTTATATATTGGTATTCATTGCTATATGAGCAAGGTGTAATAATGCGGTTGTTTATATCAAAAAAAATAACTATCTTTGCACAATATTTTAGACAATAGATAAAACATAATATAATATGATAGCAAAGGAATTATTAAATCCACAAAGCATTGTAGTGGTTGGAGCATCGGCCGATGTTCAAAAACCCGGTGGTAAAGTATTGAAAAACTTGTTGGACAGCAATTTTAAAGGTGCTGTTTATGCAGTTAATCCAAAAGAAGACGAAGTACAAGGCGTTAAATGCTACAAAAAGGTAGAAGATCTACCACAAGTAGACTGCGCCATTATGGCTATAGCCGCTAAATTCTGTCCTGCTACAGTTGACGTATTGGCAAAAGAAAAAGGTACTAAAGGATATATTATCTTGTCGGCCGGTTTCTCTGAAGAAAATGCCGAAGGTGCCGCTATCGAAAAACATATCGTAGACACTGTAAACAGTGTGGGTGGTACTCTTATAGGACCCAACTGTACAGGTTTCTTGAATACTAACTATTGTGGTGCTTTCGACGCTCCTATCCCAACACTCGATCCTCATGGTGTTGACTTTATTACAGGTAGCGGTGCCACTGCAGTGTTTATCAAAGAATATGGTATGACCAATGGTCTTACTTTCAACAGTGTATGGGCTGTAGGTAACTCGGCTCAAACAGGTATCGAAGACGTATTGGAACACTTAGACAATACTTTCGACCCTGAAAAGAGCAGCCGCGTAATTATGCTTTATATGGAAAAAGTGGCCGATCCTCAAAAGATGTTGAAACACTCTCGTTCGCTTATCAACAAAGGCTGTCGTATAGCAGCTATCAAATCGGGTGGTAGTGCAGCAGGTAGCCGTGCAGCAAGCTCGCACACCGGCGCTTTGGCTACAAGCGACGTGGCTGTTGATGCTTTGTTCCGCAAAGCAGGTATCGTTCGTTGCCACAACCGTCAAGAACTTACCACCGTATGTGCTATATTCATGCACCCCGAAGTAAAAGGTAAAAACATAGCCGTTATAACCCACGCCGGCGGTCCTGCAGTTATGCTTACCGACGTGCTTTCTAACAACGGTTTGGACGTTCCTCATATCGAAGGTCCTAAAGCCGACGAATTGTTGAGCAAACTATTTGCAGGTTCTTCGGTTGGTAACCCAATCGATTTCCTTGCCACAGGTACTGCCGAACAACTTGGTCATATCATCGACGCTTGCGAAAACGATTTCGACAACATCGACGCTATGGCTGTTATCTTTGGTAGCCCCGGATTGTTCCCAAACTGGGACGTTTACGAAGTGCTTGACCAAAAGATGAAGACTTGCAAGAAACCTATATTCCCAATATTGCCATCTATCATCAACGTTAAAGACGAGATAGCTGACTTTATAGGCAACAAACATCGCATCAACTTCCCTGAAGAATGTGTGTTTGGTAACGCTTTGGCAAAAGTGGTTCACACTCCAAAACCACAACCCGAAAATGTTGAAATGCCTAAGATAGACGTAGCACGCATACGCAAGGTTGTTGACGGATGTGAAAACGGTTACATCGGACCCGACGAAATGTACGAAATGCTTGACGCTGCCGGTATAGCTCAAAAGCAAATCCGTGTAGTAGACCAAAAACAACAAGCCATCGACTTTGCCAACGAAGTTGGTTATCCATTGGTAATGAAAGTTGTGGGTCCTGTACATAAATCTGACGTTGGCGGAGTTACACTTAACGTAAGAGACATCGAAACAGTAGCTTCTGAATTCGACCGCTTGATGGCTATCAAAGACACCTATGCAGTGGAAATGTACCCAATGCTTGACGGTACCGAAGTATACATCGGAGCCATCCGCGACGAAAAATTCGGTCACCAAGTATTCTTCGGTTTAGGTGGTATCTTTATCGAAGTGTTGAAAGACGTACAAAGTGCTTTCGCACCTATCACTGCCGCCGAAGCAAAAGATATGCTTGCCAACCTACGTGGATATAAGATATTGGAAGGTGTACGCGGACAAGATCCCGTAAACATCGATATCTATGCCGAACAAATAGCACGCGTAAGTGCACTTGTAATGGCAGCACCCGAAATAGCAGAAATGGACTTGAACCCACTATTGGGAACACCAAAAGCTGTTGTGGCTGTTGACGCACGTATCCGTATCGAAAAATAATAAATAACAATATTTTTTTCATACATAAAAAGCGCCTCGACCATCGTGTCGGGGTGCTTTTTTTTGCTTCTTTTTTTTGCTTCGCTATCGCTTCGCAGTCTACGAGACAACAAGACTACAAGACTACAAGTGGCTGCCGTACTACTATCAGCTGTTGGCCTTTGGCTGTTGGCTATTGGCAGGCTCCGCACGACTCGTTGTCTTGGCGAAGCTTCCATAATTCCGTAGATCCGTAATTCCGTAATTCCGTGACTCCGGCTACTGCCCGACTCGTTGACTCGTTGTCTTGTAGTCTGGCGTAGCCAAGGTCTCGTTGTCTTGGCGTAGCCTCAGCCTAGCCATGAAATGTTGTCTGTTGTCCCAAAAGCTCCATTTCGGAGCTTTTGGTTATCCGGAAAAACCGCCGCCGCCGCCCTGATTTGAGTTGCCGCTGTCACCATTGTCGGGCTGACTGTTGGTGTCATCATCATCCTCGTCGTCGTCGTAATCGTCGGTGCTTTCGATTATCTCATCCTCGCCGCCCTTGATTTTGGAATAAAGTTTTTCGGTACGGATAGGATTACCATCGGCATCTCGCTCCAACACTCGTTCGCCTACTATTTCGTAAACACCTTCCAACTCGCAATCAATTTTGGCCAAATCTTCTTTCAAATCGCTCGAAGGAAGAAAACGAATTTTGAATTCCATCAGTTGGCGTATTCCGGCTGCCTCTAAATTGTTGGTAGCGGTGCTTTCGCACGTAATGCGAAATGTGCCTAAGTTAGGAAATTCAACACTGTGACCATTCAACAAAAAGTTGCGGATGGATTGCGTAAGTGCATGCATGGTGGCAGACACATAGGCCGGTGGTACCATCGAGTTTTGTGTACAATACTCCAAGATATCCTTGCTCGACATAGTGGTGTAACGTACAGGGCGTAAAATAAAACCCTTAGAAATTTTTTGGCTTCCGCCAACATTGTAAATGTTCTGCTCTTTGGCAGTTAATAAAATTTTTCCCATTTTTTTATATTGTTTATGGGATTTTTTAGAAGGACCTCAGTTTTACAGTAAACATTATGACGAGGTCTGTCATAATATTCTTTTTTAATTCTTTTTTATCCTTATATTTGTTTTATACTTATAATGCGAGGGTCGTTGTAGAAATTGCCTTTGGGCTCGGAAACCCTGTTGTAATACATTCCTTCTACCATCATACCGTTGCAACCAACATAGTGGATATTGTCACCCGTACAGGTCAGTATCAAATTTTCCTCCAATCCATCTATATTGGTGTCTGATTGTACCCATAGTTTTGCACCCTTTATTGGTTTTCCGTCTCTATCTTTACCTATCGTAGTCAACATCGTTTTCACGATTCTGCCTCTGAATTTTTGTTCTTTCAACTTCATATATATAACTATATTAAAAAATAAATTATCCTTACTCCGTAATTTTTCAAACCAAAATACATTGCAAACAAAATGCCTATATATTAGTTGATTAGCATGTTTGTTTTTTCCGATTACAAAATTACTAATATTTCATCAAAAAAATGATTTAAGATATTAACAAGTTTTGTATTTTTGTGTTATGATATTGATAATGAACTAAATATAATTTAATAACAATGTTTTTTGTATCTTGTATTTCTTATTTTTTGCGTGGATGATGATGAAAATGTACACTCATTTTTTCTACTTTTTTGATTTGCAGTTGAAAACACAGATAATATGTATTTTGGGTATGAATTCTGTTTTAACATTTGTGGTTAATTGCTGTTAATAATTCAGTGTGTATTATCCCCAAAAAAAATGGGTACCCATTTTTCTCCAAATGGGTACTATATTTTCTCCAAATGGGTACCCATTCTACCCCTAAATGGGTACCCATTTTGGAATTACATAGTACTATATAGAATTAAATATAGTGGGGAATTTAAAACAATATATTATTGTAAAAATTAACCCTCTGAATATCAGTATGTTTTGATTTTTAAGAAAAATATATTCTTGAAGCGGATAGTATCGATGTTTTATGTTTGTGGTCCGAAGATGTGGTTGAGATGCTTTATTTCAAATGTTAAAAAGCAATGCGATCAAAAGACATTATTATACCGATGCAGCAGCGTTGCAACACCATTGCAACGCCCGAACATAGCAAGACCTTAGATAATATTAGGCTATTCACCAATAGGAGTAGAAACTTAATTTACTCAAGAACAATTTTCATCTATCGGTTATCAATTATAAATTCTTTTTGTGGTTAATGTTTAATTAGGTTGTCTTCCGTTTGTTTTTTATCGGCTATGTGTACCAAAAATATATAAATGCCATAATTAAATATGGTGATAAGTCGCTTCTAACCAATGGTGCCGGTTTATAGAGAAGATGTAAATATTTCTGATAATCAAAATAATATGTATAACAAATTGAAAAATAGTAAAAAAATCTTTATTTTTTGCTTGTATATGAAAAAAAAGTAGTACCTTTGCAGCACGAAAATAAAGCAAATCACAATAAGGATTATTCCGTTGTGAAAACATCTAGAGTGGGGTCCTAATAAGATACTCGCTCTTTTTTTTATTTTGTAGTTTGGAAAATATTTCATATCTTTGCACTTTCAAACAACATAGTATATAATTAAAAAAACATATAACACTATGAAAAAAATACTAGGTCTAGATCTTGGAACTAACAGCATAGGCTGGGCTGTAATAAGTACAGAAAATAATGAACCCAAAGAAATACTTGGCTTAGGAAGTAGGATTATACCTCTGACTCCTGATGATGCCAACGAATTTTCGTCGGGAAATGCAATATCAAAAAACCAAAAAAGAACAGAAAAACGTACCACACGAAAAGGCTATGACAGATACCAACAACGTAGACAAAACCTTACAAATAAACTGCGAGAATTGGGCATGCTACCCGATGAACGTTTGATAAAACTGCCTGTATTAGAGCTATGGCAACTGCGTGCCGATGCTGCCACACGTGGAAAACAACTTTCTTTGCCCGAAATAGGCAGAGTACTATACCACATAAACCAAAAAAGAGGTTACAAACATGCCAAAGCCGATGAAAACGCCGATAGCAAACAACGAGAATATGTTGCCAACATAAACAATAGATATGCTCACATTCAAGAATTGAACAAAACCATTGGCCAATTCTTTGCCGAGAATTTGAAAGAAAGTGAGATAACAACCGAAAAAGGAAAATTCTACACCTATCGCACCAAAGAACAAGTATTTCCACGCAAAGCCTACGAGGCTGAGTACGATCAAATAATGGAATGTCAAAAAGTATTCTATCCCGATATTCTTACCGATGATATTATAAACGAAATCCGAAATGAAATAATCTTCTACCAACGCAAACTAAAATCATGCAAACATCTTATATCGATATGTGAATTTGAAAAACGAGCATACACCAACAAAGAAGGCAAAGTGGTTTACGATGGTCCTAAGGTTGCACCCAAATCCTCGCCACTGTTCCAAGTGTGTAAGATATGGGAAAGTGTAAACAACCTTACACTGAAGAACCGCAAAAACGACGAACTATACATAACTGTAGAACAACGCAGGGCAATGTTTGACCATTTGAACAAGAACGAAAAGATGACATTGACCGACATGTACAAGATACTTAACATTACCAAAGCCGACGGATGGTGGGGAGGAAAAGCTATTGGCAAAGGACTGCAAGGCAATACTACTTTATGCCAATTAAAGAAAGCTTTATCTAAAATAGATGACGTTGATAAACTTATAGAATTCAACTTGAGCTACATTACTTTGGACAAAGCTAATCCCGACACCGGCGAAATTATAAAGGTAATTAACCCCAATTTTGAAGAACAACCGCTATACAAGTTATGGCATACTGTATATTCTATTCAAGACAAAGAGGAACTACGCAATGCCTTAAAAAAGAACTTTGGCATTGAAGATGACGAAACCGTAAACGCATTGTTTGCATTAGACTTTGTAAAACCGGGCTTTGGAAATAAATCGGCAAAGTTTATGCGAAAAATACTTCCCTACCTCGAAGATGGTATGAAGTACAACGAGGCTTGCGAATATGTAGGAGTAAACCACTCCAACAGCATAACAAAAGCCGAAAATGAGGCACGTGAACTACTCACCAAACTACCACAAATACAAAAGAATGAGCTTCGCCAACCCATAGTGGAAAAGATATTGAACCAGATGATAAATGTGGTAAATGCAATTATTGACCAATATGGCACTATTGATGAAATAAGAGTAGAATTGGCTCGCGAGCTGAAGCAAAGCAAAGATGAACGAAACGAAAGTTTCAAACGCAACAACAAAAGCCAAAAAGAAAACGAAGACATATCTAAGAGAATAGCCGAATATGGAATACGTTCGTCGCGAAACAGAATACAAAAGTACAAGATGTGGAACGAGGCAGAACAAAAATGTTTCTATTGCGGTCAGCCGGTGAATGTTAAAGAATTTTTAGCCGGAACCAATAACGAAGTAGAACATATTATTCCTAAGTCGTTATATTTCGACGACAGTTTTTCGAACAAGGTATGTTCTTGTCAAAAGTGTAACCACGAAAAGAACAATCGTACTGCCTACGATTATATGAAAAGCAAAGGCGAGGAAGCTTTTAATGAATATGTAAAACGTGTAGAAAACTATTACGAAAACAAGAAAATTTCCAAAACCAAACGTGAACGCTTACTCACTCCTGCCGATAAAATACCTACCGATTTTATAGACCGCCAACTTAGAGAAAGCCAATATATAGCACGCAAGTCGCAGGAAATACTACGTCAAGTATGCCGCAATGTGTGGAGCACAAGCGGTAGTGTTACCGACTTTTTGCGACACAACTGGGGATACGACGAGATACTACACAGCATAAACTTTGAACGTTACAAACTTGGTGGACTTACCGAAATGGTAGAATACGAGCACCAAGAACAAAAACATACCGAAGAACGCATCAAAGATTGGAGCAAACGCATGGACCACCGCCACCATGCCATTGACGCTCTTACGATAGCCTGCACCAAGCAAGGATATATACAACGGCTAAACAACCTGAACACCGAAAGAGATGAAATGTTTGAAGAAGTGGAAAAGCAAGGTGCCGAATGGAAAGAAAAACTTTCGTTGCTAAATAAATGGGTAGCCATTCAGCCACATTTCCCCGTTGAGATAGTACGGGAAAAGGTTGAAGAAATACTAGTGTCGTTCAAAGCCGGCAAAAAAGCAACCACTCCAGGCAAGCGTGTGGTGTACAAGAAAGGCAAAAAAGTAGTAATGCAATCAGGCATAGTGGTGCCACGTGGAAGCCTCAGCGAAGAAAGTGTTTATGGCAAAATCAGGACCATTGAAGAGAAGAAACCTATAAAATACATATTCGAAAATCACAATTTGATATTCAAACCATATATCAAAAAACTGGTGGAAGAACGCCTTGCACAGTTTGATGGCGATACCAAAAAGGCTATTGCTTCACTAAAGAAAGATCCTATCTATCTAAGAGAAGACAAATCAGTAACACTGGAATATGCCACATGTTACAAAGAAGAATATGTAATAAAATATCCGCTAACAAGCATAAAAGCCAAAGATGCCGAATATATAATAGACAAAAAGATAAAAGAAATAGTTAAACAACGCCTAAACGAACACAATAACAACGAAAAACAAGCTTTCAGCACTCCGCTTTATGCCGATGAAGGTTGCAATATACCTATAAAAACTGTGCGTTGCTTTACCGGACTTTCGGCTGTTGAGCCTATTAAATACAACGGCGATAACGAACCTATAGGCTTTGTAAAACCGGGCAACAACCACCATATAGCCATATACACAGACAAAGAAGGCAACAAAATAGAACATGTGGTAACATTTTGGCATGCCGTTGAGCGTAAAAAATATGGAATATCGGCTGTTATTACAAACCCAAATGAGGTGTGGGATAAAATAATGGATATGGAATTGCCCGAGGCATTCTTAAACAATCTTCCTGCTCCAAACTTAACCTACCAGTTAAGTATGCAGCAAAACGAAATGTTTATACTCGGCATGAACGAAGACGATTACAAAGATGCTATAAGCAACAATGACTACAATACTTTGAGTAAATATTTGTATAGAAATCAAAGTATCGCTGAAAATGATTATTGGTTTAGATTTCATATAGAAACCATAAATGATAAAACTTCAAATGCTCGAATATCAAAAAAGTACATACGTACGAATCTCAATGGGTTATTTAAGCACAACATACATAAAATAAGAATAGATTTGTTGGGCAAAATAGTAGAAGCATGATAAAGCGAACACTTTGTTTTACCAATCCTGCATATCTTTCGCTAAAGAACGAACAGCTGGTTATAAAGCTTCCGGAAGTGGAAACCAATGCCTCGCTTCCGGAAAGCTTTAAGGCCGAAGCCACTCGCACTATACCTATAGAGGATATAGGTATAGTGGTGCTGGACAATAGTCGGATAACCATTACCCACGGAGTATTGGAAAAACTGTTGGAGAACAACTGTGCCGTGGTTACCTGCGACGGCAGCCATTTGCCCGTGGGAATGCTGCTGCCGCTATGTGCCAATAGTGTGCAAACCGAGCGTATGCGATACCAAATAGAAGCCTCGCTTCCGCTTAAGAAACAGCTTTGGCAGCAAACCATTGTGGCAAAAATACAAAACCAAGCCGCAGTGCTTAAGACCATCCGCCACTGCGAGGTGGGCAATATGACTAAGTGGACCGCCGAGGTTAAGAGTGGCGATAGCGACAACCTCGAAGCTCGTGCGGCTGTATATTATTGGCAGAATGCGTTTCCCTCTATCCCCAACTTTTTAAGAGACCGCGACGGCGATGCTCCAAACAATCTATTAAACTATGGCTATGCCATATTGCGTGCCGTTGTGGCACGTGCCTTGGCAGGAAGCGGATTGTTGCCAACATTGGGTATACATCATCGAAACAAATACAATGCCTACTGCCTTGCCGACGATGTGATGGAACCATACCGCCCATACGTGGACCGACTGGTGATGGAAATATTTGATAAATATCCCGACTGTAGCGAACTGACCAAGGAATTGAAAGCAGAACTGCTGAGGATACCGGTATTGGATGTGGTGATAAATGGCAAACGCAGTCCGCTTATGGTGGCAGCGAGCACAACAACCTCGTCGTTGCAAAAATGCTATAGCGGCGAAATAAGGAAAATAGCCTATCCTACTATGTGATGAGATATGATAACACGCTTTAGCGAATATAAAATTATGTGGGTGCTTGTATTCTTCGATTTGCCTACCGAAACCAAGAAGGAACGCAAGGCTGCGGCAAAATTTAGGAAAGATTTGCTTACAGATGGATTCACTATGTTTCAGTTTTCCATTTATTTACGGCACTGCCCCAGTATGGAGAATGCCGAGGTACATATAAAGCGTGTTAAAAAATGTTTACCGGAGTATGGCGAGGTAGGAATTCTATGTATTACGGACAAACAATTTGGCAATATCGAGATATTTTCGGCACAAAAACCCAAAGAATCGCAACCCGTTTGTCAGCAATTAGAGCTGTTTTAGCACCCAATTTAGGATAGAAAAAAAGGACACACTGCTATACAAAAATCCGCCTTTCGGGGGCGGATTTTTTATTTCTAAAACAATGGGTAATTGATTTCTTTACAATCAATTACCCATTTCGCGTTGTCTAAGACTTTGCAAAGATACGAAAATAAAAGCAAATCACAACTATCACGAGCAACACGGCGGTTAATAGTTGTTGTCTAAGACTTTGCAAAGATACGAAAATAAAAGCAAATCACAACATGAGGAAGCTTTGATGCAGTTTGAATTAGGTTGTCTAAGACTTTGCAAAGATACGAAAATAAAAGCAAATCACAACGAGCAGATGGCGAATTCAAGATGTTCTACAGTTGTCTAAGACTTTGCAAAGATACGAAAATAAAAGCAAATCACAACTTTCAGCCGTGAGTACTGCGTGCGTAAGATGTTGTCTAAGACTTTGCAAAGATACGAAAATAAAAGCAAATCACAACATCAACCCTGCACAACATACTTCATCTTCGGTTGTCTAAGACTTTGCAAAGATACGAAAATAAAAGCAAATCACAACGAGCAGATATTCATTATTTCTATGTTCGAAGTTGTCTAAGACTTTGCAAAGATACGAAAATAAAAGCAAATCACAACATG
>JAFZFU010000034.1 GCA_017555745.1 Bacteroidales bacterium | reverse complement strand
TGTAAATGCTGTACCGGTGTACCACTGCTGTTGGTTATCCATGAGGCACTACCTAAATGGTCGCTATGGTAGAAGAAAACAGCTGAATCTCTATTTCCACAACATAAACTATCGCTAACCTTTGGTAGCAACGAAGTATGTGTTTTTGATAGCCGATGTATGGTGAAATGCTTCATCTTATATATATCTTGGTTTGAAAAATCAGATATTATCAATAATGTTGCATATCTTGCAATACACATCAAGACTTATTAATCTATTTCTATTATCTCTATTCCTGTTAATTTATTATCTAATAGTGCATCCCTTAATTCTTTAGATATAAATACTCCTGAATCGAATGGGAAAAATGTATACACATCATACTTATCCTTACACTCTTCGTTTATGACATACTTATCTAACCTTATAATTAAATCCTGTGAATCTAATTCTTTTTCTTTTTGAATAAAATCAGAATAATTATTTATTTCAATAATGGGTTCATTTCCCTTAAGTGGAAACGATATTGTATAGGTAATTCTAAAAATTGATTTTTTAAAATCAACTATTTCTGAAAATTGATTTCCTTTAAAGTGTAAGACACTGTACTTAAGAATGTCTCCATTTGGCTTTACTACATTACAATCAACAAATAAATGTGGTTGAATTTTAAAATCTTCCAATATAGTTCTGATTTGTTTGCTTATAATAAAATTGTTGCTAATGCCGAGTCGGAAACAACTTAACATATCTGTAAGTTTTGCTCTTTTATTCATACGAACCGATATGGCTCCTGTAATTTTATCTTTTTCTAATAATTCATCAGCATTATATGGATTAAATAGTTCAGTTTGTCCACCCGATATATATCCAACTTCTTTTGTATTGGTAGAATGTTTAATTTTATATTTCATTTTTTTGTTATTAAAGTAATAAATTATTCATATTGACTTTTCAATGCTTTTACATATTTTTCAACGTGTGCTTTGGCTTCGTCTGGAGTATAACCTTTGTGTTTTTTCCCCCATGCATCTAAGTCATTAATTATTTTTTCATTATAATCCAAATGAGGTCCATGACCTTTACTTACTGCAACTCCATTAATTTTACCATTAAAGTCGAATCCTGCCTCAACAGCAGCTTGAACTACTTTAGACTTCTTTAATGCCTGTATGGGAATAAGATGATGAGCTTCTTTATTTGGATCTGTTAAGCCAATGTTACGACGAAGAGAACCCCGACCATTTATTGCTTTGGCGATATTTTCGATACGTTTTTCTACATTGTTGAGGTGTTCAGCAACTTTTATTGCTTGAGAAGAGGCCTTATATACTCCGTATGCATCTCCTGCAAAAGGTACAAATTCAATAGCATATTCCCACCAAGATTGTCCCATTGCCATATCAACTCCTGTCAAAGCATCCGAAAGTAATTCCTTTGCCCAATTTTGAGAAGCATATCTTTTTAATTTGGTTGATACTACCTCTTTTACCATTGTCTTTACTGCAGCTTTAGTTGCTCTGTTAGCAAGAAACTTTGCTCCTATAGATAGAGGACTATTCCCATCTGGGTCCACAAGTTTTACAGGATTCCAATTACAATAATTGTATGGAGATATATTAGGAAACTTATCGGACTGTGGGTCTACAGATAACCATCCAGTCATTAAATCAGAATCATAGAATCTTGCTCCGAAATAACTATAGCCGGTTTCACTATCACGCTCTTTACCTGTAAATGTATATCTCTCTTCGTATGAGGAAGTTCTTTCATTTACGAATGGTTCACCGTATGGCATATATTGCAAATGCTGTACCGGGTTGCCACTGCCATTGGTTATCCATGAGGCACTGCCAAGGTGGTCGCTATGGTAATAGAAAACATCATCTTCGTTTTCTTCCACAGATGTATAATGATTCATCATCTCGCTGAATCTATGTAAATCAATTTTTGTTTCCGATTTTAAGCGAATCGGTATTCCATCAATCCAATGCCTTAACTCTTCATTATCTTCGTCTATTCCGGTAATGCACTCTACATTATAGTCATGCGACAATTCTCTTTCTCTATTCATATTCAAGCAATTTTCAAACAAATCGTTTGCTTTTTGGCTTAAATCATAGTCAGGTATTATTACTTGGTCTATGGTTGCCAAATTGCCTCCTCCTATGCGTGCACACAAGCGTTCCGAGCCTGTATAATAATGTTTGGTATATCCTCTATCGGTCAAAACAAGATATGGCGATGGATACATCGTCAAATTGTTAAGTGTAGCAACCGATATAAATTCATCAGCATTTACGTCCATAACATCGTTATCACCTGTCAGTTTAAGTGTACGCTCTCCTGCATGGTCGTAGGTATAATAGCTGTAATATTTTTCGTCGGCCACAGTATGTAGTCTGTTATCTTCGGTCCAGAATAGGAAACGACTGCTTTGGTATTCATGATTTTTTATATTGTTTGCCTGTATAAGATTTCCTGCATCATCCCACCTGAAATCACACAAAATATCCTCGTCTCTATTATATATCCGTCTAACAGCATGTGGTTGATATTCTTTACAATATCCATACAGCAAATCTTGAATACCCGAAGTTGTATTGGAGTTGATGTTTGTATGCTTATTAGCCATACGCCCGGCAGCACTATATTGGTAATTTAAATAATAATTTCCACCGGCACTATTTCCATCAGCTTCCGATAGTCTGTTTAATTCATCATATCTATATTGATTAATATAGCTGCCACCTATTCCACCGGCTTGTCCTGTGTTATTTTGGATAGCATAAATATTACTTGCATTGTCGTAGAAATATTCTATATCTTGCATCGTTCCATTGGAAGAATAGCTTTTAAGTTTAAGAAGTCGATGTAATTCATCATATTCATATTCTGCTGATGTCCCATTACCATATTTGATAATTTTCTTTTGTCCAAAATCGTTGTATGTTATATTGTTTACATAATCTCTGTACTCACCATTTTTTACACCATACATCGACACCAAATCGCCACCAAAAGTATAGTTATAAATCACTTCTTCGCCATCGGGATATATCATATTCAGCATTCTACCCCAACTGTCGTATTGATACCACATTGTAAAATTATATACATCCGCCAATCCCGGTACCGATATTGTACGATGTTCTTCTATAACATTGCCCAACGCATCGTATGCAAAGTTTCTTATTCCTGTGCCATCATGTACCTCTATCAATCGTCCTGTTTCGTTACCACCGTTGCCGTATATATAGGTTACATCATTTCCGGTCAAATAACTATAACTCTTGTTTGTTAATCTATTATATGAATAATCATAATATATATCACCCAGCATATTTGATTCTTTTACCACATTTCCGGCATTATCATAACCATACCAAGTATCACCGGCATCGGGATGCTTTCGATAAACCATACGCCCTAAATTGTCATACTGATATTCCGTGGCAAATCCTTCTGGATTTTGCGATAACAGCAGTTGACCCAGATTGTCGTAAGTCATCGTGGTTTCACCTCCCAAGGCATCCACTATCCTGGTTTGTTTTCCGTTGTAGTCAGTATATTGTGTGGTAACATTACCATTAGGGTCTGTTGTCATGGTTTTGAATAGCCTATTCTCAATGTCATAACTATTATAAGTTGTTATACCGAGAGGCAGAGTTTTTCTTACTTCTCTGTCCATTACATCATATTCTATAGTAACTAACGAATTGCTATTATAATTGGTATTGAAATCGCCATTCAATAGTGTTACAGTATCTTCCACTATGGGATCATACTGTTTTATAGCTCTGCCAAAAGGATCGGTAAATACACGTCCCGACACTTGCATTTTAGCAGTATCATCTACTGTCATTCCTTTTTTGGTTTGTATGGTTCGTCCCAATCCATCAGTAATAACAACAGTTTTTGTAACAAGTTCGCCGGTATCGCCATGATGTTCTGTAAGACAATACGAATGTCCTGTTGAAGATGGAATATATGAATAATAATTCCCTACATTGTTATTATGATAGTAGTTAATAGGATGATAATAATATTTTACAGTAGGAGTATTGGAATTATTCAAGGGCGAACGCACCGATGTAAGTCGTCCTGCATAATCGTATGTATACAAAGCCATGTTTCCCGATGGGTCTGCTACACTTATAGGCTTGCCATAACGATAATCATACATAGTATACACCTCTTCGCCAAAAGAGTTTTCTATCCTTACGGGATATGTATTCAATACATTGTCATATTCGTATGTATAAGACATTCGTTGATTGCTATCGTTGGCAGGTTGAATTCCTTTAATCATGTTACCATATATGGTATCGTACTCAAATTCAAATTCCGAAGATGTATTTCCGTTGTATAACGACTGTTTTATTAGCTTTCCTAAACTATCGTATTCGTATGTAGCTTTTCGCATCAATCCATTGCCATTGTTAGAATAAATCTTGTAATCTTTTCTTAAACCAATAAGGTTGTGAGGAAGATCGGAATTGTATGTGATTTCTATACTTACTCCGTCGTTATTAACAGCAGTATCTCCCAAATCGGTATATCTAATCACATTATGATATTTATCGTACTCGAATTGTTCACCTGTGGTAAGTTTTGGACTGCTTCCTCCTTCGTAGTAACGTGTAACTCTCGCTTCTACTACGGGATATATAACAACAGGGCAATTGTTATCCGTTACTTCATAACTTGGATTTTCGTAGTCGACATAAGTAGTAGAATAAATTTTTTCTACATACTTTCTATCAGTTCCATCAAAGGTTGTTTCTCTTGTAAGTTCTCCTTTTTTATTTATAGATTTGTTGTTATAGTTCTGTTCAATAGCTCTGTATACCGAACCGTCCGATGTGTTTATTTGCTTTGTCAGCACCTTTTCGAACCCATACGAATCACGTTCATAGCGGTCGTAGTGTGGTTTTGAATATTCGTATTTTGTAATAGATTTATTTCCGCCATTAGGATTAAGAGGATCTTCTACAATAACTGTTGTCATCGTCCATACACGCGATGGCTGTTCGTAGCTTGGTTCCGAAAGGGTATAATCTATAGCTATTTTGCCTCCTGCAGGCAAGTCTACATTACGTAAAAGATTCGTTTTTCCGGATTTATTATATTGCACCGTTATCTTATCTTCGCTATTCGATTTTACCAAATCGGGCAATCCATCGGCATTGATATCCACAAGTTGTACTTTATCCCTATTCACACTGCCACTATATGGCGAGCCATTAAGACCTACTGTTGCTTTAAATCCCAAGAAAGTAAATCCAAAGGTTAACCCCGCATTAAGCGATTCGCTATACGAAACAGACGAATTAAAATTATTTATATTACTAATAATAACAGGAGTTGACCACATACCATTGCCTAAATTATAGGATACATAGATGCTTATAAAACCTTCATCTAAAATATCTCCTAAATTAGATAATTCACGACTAATAATATCAGGTAATCCATCTCCATTAATGTCGGTAAACATAACTAATGTCTTATTGTATGATGCATTCATATCTACACCGCCTTCTATACTTCGTTGCCACCCATTTATAGCATCGCCATTAAATAAATATTCAACTTCTTCATAGCTGTTAGATACACTTCCACTAAGCGAGGCTGACCCACTGATACCTGAACGGACATTATCAAAATTCCAATTCTCAGTATCCATAAAATCATATCCTGTATTTAATGATACTCCTCCATTTTTATACACAAAATCTACAAGACCATCACCATTAATATCCATCCATGTTCCTGATGCTCTGTCTTTGCCTATGTTTCCATTACCACTAATACTTCCACCACTGCCACTGGAAAAAGTAAACATCGAATAAGGCAACCTTGATGATATGGTTCGTTTTTGCTCCACAGGTTGTCCGCTATAGCTTAAGCCTCCCGACGATGTAGTTGATTTATTATTACTTCCAATACTAAATGACAAATCGGTTAGTCCACCAATTCCTCCCCATTGTTGACTATATTGTACAAATGCTTTTCCTATAATATCGGGGTAACGATCGCCATTCAAATCCATGTAATCGGTAATGATTTCATTTGTTCCATTGCTATATGATGCTCCATATTTTGAATAACCACCGGACAAACTAAAACTCTCCGAACGAGTAACCTTGCGTATAGCTTTTGCAGGAGTATTGTCTACAGATGCAGGTACAGGGTCATCGTAAATTGTAATTTCAGGTATTTCAATCATTCCTCCATCTGGAAATTGTTGTTCTTGCAACGATTCCGGCACAGACGAGTACCATTCAGTGCGTAACGAATTACTCATAGTGTCTCGCATTATACTGTTTTGTAATCCATACGATACCCATGCCCAATGTTCAAAATCGGGTGTCATTTCCACCCAACAAGAATTATATGATAGTGGATTATAGAAATTAGGTTTTTCTTCTTGAAACTCTTCATACGAAGAATAACCGGCGTAATTCGATGTGTCGGACTCATTGTTTACTGAACTTCTTATTGAAGCAGTATCCGAAGCCGGATCTTCCGGCATTTCATTTGAATTAACCAATGGAAGAATTAAACTATCGAGATGTATAAGAATATCATTTCCTTTGGAATGGTACGCAAATTGTCCCCAACCATTATACAATGGTCCAAACAAACGACGATATACTTTATTGTTATAAATAGAATACTCATGCTGAAACTCCATTTTTATAGGAAGATATCCTGTTAAAATATTGGTCATAAATATAGTATCATGCGTATTTTCAGTTGTATCTATTTGAAGATAAGAACCATCATTGGGATAAAACTTAAAACGTGGATATACACCGGTAAAATAAGTATTATTGGGATATCCTTTTATTTGTATGATAGTACCTTTTGATACATCTCCATAATATTGTGCAGTTTCTTCACATGTTCCATCAACGCATATCTCTATGTAGTTATCTATATAGTAGTTATTATCATCCAATACATCTATTTCAATATAACCATCTACCGGTGCTTGAAAATACTTGTCACTAGATAAAATGAAATTATCATTTGAACCATAACCATATCCATCACTATACATTATGTAATGAACATCATATATTTTATCGAAGTTTTTATCTTCACGGGAATTTAATCGGAAAAAGATTATATCACCGGAATTTACATATACTGAATCTGTAATATAGTATTCATAATCGCACATAGTATCGTGTAGAAATAAGGAAGATAAGATATAATTTGTATCACAAGAAAGACTATTATTTCCAACCGATACACTATTTGCGTGTTGAATAGAAAATACAACACCATCGACATGGCGAGAATTATTTCGTTGTTCGGATGTATTTCTTTCTATTGATATCCAAGACTCGATAGTGATAACGCCATTTCTAGGTGCCACCCATACACGCACTGCATCGGTAGCCGGTGAATCATCGTGATACGAACAGTCGAGTTCTTTATGGTATACAAAAATTTTAGCAAGATTTTCTTCTTCTGCATGATATTTAATAACAACCATCGTGTCTTGAAAATTATTCGAATAAGTTTCCCAATAGCTAATAATAGAACTATCATTTGTTCTAAATGCGGTATCTTCTACCCATATATATTCACAAGTAATACTATCATTTACTTGTCCGTCAAAAATAATACCACCACAGTTGGATGCTGTTGTTATTACAGGACTAAGAGGTGCTTCTTCATCCGAATTTTCAACTTGAGACACTTCGTATCTGGTAAATTTAGGAATACCAGACTCATTCAACGAATTAAATAATACTTGTCCGTTATCTACCAAATCCACTAATCCATCGCCGTTAACATCTGCAAAATATACCGATGTGGTAGATTTGGAATTAGTCCAACCGGCACTAACACTTGCCACACACGAAGCCTGTGCACCAAAAGTATTGCTATAACTGCTTTCTTTTAAAAAGTGAGATGCTCCTTCTATAAAATCCGCTCCATCAAAATATATCTGACCATTGCCGTCTCTACGATGTTTGCAGAAATACATTCCTCCATCTTGTACAAAAACTTTATCTGCCAAACCGTCTCCATCAAGATCCACAAGTGTCATCAACGATTCACTTGTTGATTGATTACGAGTATAATTGCCTCCTAACGATTTGCTGGAATTAAAAACATTTGTTCCAAGGCCTAGCGTAACGGCTCCACCTGCATTCCAACTACGTGAATGTGATAATCCTAATGCTGTAGCTTTTGATGCTATTATGTCTCCCACCGGATTAAGAAACAATGTGCCTCGTAAATTATAATCTGAATCCAAATTCGACTCTATTTCATCCTCTTCAAAAATTTCATCAGGAGCATCATAGTACTCAAATCTATGTGTAGAACCACAATATGGAAGCTTTTCCAAATCTATAGGATGGAATCCTTCAATATTAATACTTATACTTGTATCAATTCTATTTCGAGTATTGTTTTCCTCTAACGAGCCATTTGCTGTAGAACCTTCGGGAAAAACGTCACTAGTGTTAGATACTTGGATATTTGAATAGTCTCCTCTTATACATGTACATGCTTCTGCAAGAAAATCTCGCATTCCCATTTCCGAAGTATCTACTTTGGTAACAGAAGTAAGTCTTTTTTTATAATTAGTTTTTTTTGAATATTCCATGCCGAACATCCATGCAGTCAATATTTCATCATTGTATTTTACGTGTACATTATTCAATATATGGTTTGTGATTTCTTTAAAGCCATTGTTACAAACCGTTGTTATGTCGGGCGTTGTATTCGCCACTCTGCAAAATACTACTGTATATGCTCCATCTTCGCCATTATGTCCTGTGTATGATATACTATCAATATATATTTGACGACCTGTATTGCCTATATTCCTTACCTCTACATGATCGTAATAATAGCGTACTGTATTGCCATACAAATCTCTACTCTCGGTAAGTACCCATCGTGCTATATTGCCATTATTGTCGGCAAGTGTGGTAGGTAATGATTGTCGTGCAGGATCGGGATAATATCCGTAATAATGCGTTGTTCCGGTTCTGTCTATAACTTCCCACCAATAATTTTGTGGATTTGTTCCATGTCTGATAATACTATCGTGGGCTTTGCTTGTTCGTGCATAGAATTGTGTGCCATCGGGCAAACGTGGTTGTCGTATGTTTGTGCGATGTGGCATATCTCGAAATGTTGTTCCGTCATCATTTTTGGTTAAGAGTTGATCGCCGTTTAGCAGATATATTTCTGTTTCGTAGTTTGCATCATATCGTGGTACACCCCAACGGGTATCCAAACTTATACATGGTATACTTATGTCCCAACCTATGCCTAACCATCCGTTTCCGCCGCTGCTACTGTAGGTCAGTGCCAAATTGGGTTGCATACCTTGACGACCTGCAGGTATCTGCAAGGGGTAGCTAAGGTTGGCTGTACCCATATTGTTGGCTGTGGGTGGTTGTATCATGGTTATCCCTTCCAATGGGTTGGCAGCTTCCAAATCTGTCATCATAGTCGGCACGAATGCCTGTGTTTCGGGCATTTCGGGAGCTTTCAATATCTCATTTACAAAGTCGGTAAAGTGGGTGGTGAGCGACACTATTTCTTTGTTTACCGTGTCTACCTCTTTTCTAAACAATCGTACCCATGTCTTTTTTTCTTCGTCGTAGTAGCTTGTATATATGTCATCGGGTGTATAGCCGTGTGGCAACTTGCTTTCGTCGTATGACATCCTAAGCTCGGCGTATGGACTGAAATGTTCGCCGTTGGGCAGGAATCTATAGCCATCGCCACTGCCAAAGGTTACGTTGACCATCTCGTCTGTCAACGGTGGCAACTCCTCGTTGGTTAGGGCTGTAACGGTATATGTGCCTTTGCGTATTATGGCTGTGTCGGGTGCCGATAGGCTTACTCCGTCCATTTCCAACAGCATCGACTTGCCTCGATGTATATTTACTTTCACATCGCCGGGTATGTCGATGGTTTCAATGTTTATATTCGTGGTGTCGCATTCTTCCTGTGCCAATACCTCTGCTTCACTATATTGATACGTAACAGTCGGTGTTATATATTCTTGATTGTCGGTTTTATTTTCAGACTGATTACAACTTACAAATACAGATATTGCAAGCATTAACAATAATGCCACTTGTGTACTTCTATTTTTCATATCTTTTTGTTTTTTTATTTTACAATCAGTTTGGTTGTTTGACTACCTTGTTCGGTGGTAATGGTTACGTAATATACATTGTTGTTGGGCAACGACCCCGAAAAACTGTAGTGCGTTTTTTCTTTGTCGTAATATGTTTGTATTTCTTTACCCAAAGTATTGTATATTTTGATGATAACTTCATTAGCCCCATTCACATCTATGGTGTAGTGTCCGTTGGTGGGATTAGGATATACTTGGGTGCTGATGTTTGCCAAAGCATCTGCCGATGACGGAGAGGATTGTTTTGTTTTTGCTCCCGCTATATCCCACAAAAAGTTTCCTCGCACCAATGCCATAAATGTGCT
>JAFZFU010000033.1 GCA_017555745.1 Bacteroidales bacterium | reverse complement strand
ATATGGAATCGCCTTCTATAGAATATAGTGCTGATGGTACACCACTCAGTTCCAAGTTTTCCCAATTATATGGAAACTCCAAATGGTTGCCGTTATAGAGTTTCTTTATCAACGAGGTATTGGTTTTATCTTTTACTTTCACTTCGTTTTCATTGTAGAGCATAATATCATGGGTTCCACTTTGGATCCAATAAGAGACGTAGTTAAAATACAAATGATACATTCTATGCTTCTTCATAAATTCGTGGTCGGCGGTATCCTTTTCGGTAATCTTTTCAATTCTATCGTAATCTTCCTTTAGCAGCAATTGGTCATCAACCACTTTCCCATCCTTTACATAGATATATCTTGTACCCTTATATTCATCATTCCATTTCGAGTTTGCTCCTCTGTTGTCTATATTCAACATTCCGGTAAACCAATCGGCGAACACTGCGCCATCAGTTTCCGGCTGTTGCCCATTCAATGAATTGATTGAATAATAGCCGGGCTTGTGAGTTGTGTCCCTTATTACAGACCGCTCCCGATACCCTTCTCTTCCACCTTTAATCTTCTTCACACCTGCAATATAGTCTACAGTTACCTCCACCAAGTACAATTTATTATCACGAATCTCCCAAGTAGCCACATGTGCACGCCAATTACTACTACTGATAACTACTCTATTTTCTTCAAAAAAGTTTCCTCTTTTCGTACGAATAAAATAGGTATCCATAGGGCTGGGGTACGCCCAATCTACTTCCAACTTATATTTTTTACCATCGTGAATAATATAATCAGGCTCTTGTTGCGTAGCTTTGAGCGAAAAGGTGCAAAACAAAAGCACCACAAACAACGTTAAAGGACACATTCGTTTCATAACCAAGAATTTATTCGTTTATACAATATGAATTACTTTGTACAAAGATACTACTTTTTCCACTGACAGGAATAGATTACCATTCATCTATTTCTCCTTTTAACTTCTTATCCACCAAACGTATATCAAATGCCATTCTACAGTCCACCGGGTTTCCGTTTTCGTCGGTTGCCGGTACCCATTTATTGGGAAGTTTCGAAAGAATATCAAATAAAGCGTCTCTCATTTCTATAACTTCATAATCGTCGAAAACTGATCCTGAAGGTGATATCAAAGTCCATCCACCCGCTTCTCCTTTGCAATTTACCACAAAAGCAACATTCCAACGAAATTTTCTTTCATCATCTATTGTTTGAGTTTCGAACCAAGCTTCTAACACAGAATCGCCATCAGCCCAATAAGGTAATGTTTTAGGTTGAAGTGAGTCAGCATAATATTCTAAGATATTACTTTGAGAAACATACATTTTATATGTGTCGCACACCGAAACGGGACTGCTTACAATATCCGAATAAAAATCGCAAGGTGCCCATTCCATTCCAACTACACGACCCGAATCAAACACAATTTTCTGCATTCTTTCTACAAAAAAACGCTCAGATCCAAAATCTGAATACATTGTTTTCCCATATTTTAGGTATATATCTCCATCAATCCAATTTGCAAATACCTTTCCGTTCTCAATATTTTTTTCATCAAATAAAGCCGAGAGAGATACGCTATCTTCGTTTCTTTCGTAAAAATCAAGCCCACTACACACAATCACATTGGTTAAGAACATAGAATCTCCCGATATAGAATAGCTTGCTAATGGAGGTCCATTTAATTCAAAGTTTTCCCAACTAAATGGATACTCCAATGGATTATTGTTGTACAACTTGGCTATCAACGAACTATTATTGGCAATTTTGGCTTCCTTTCCATCATAAAATAGAACATCCTTTACCTGAGCGTCTTGAAACC
This sequence comes from Bacteroidales bacterium, assembly GCA_017555745.1. Lineage (GTDB taxonomy): Bacteria > Bacteroidota > Bacteroidia > Bacteroidales > P3 > HGM05376. The sequence goes on along the minus strand of JAFZFU010000033.1, from coordinate 8,625 downwards.
AATAAGACAGATAGCATTGATTCAAATAACCAAGTCGATATTTATCCATCAATTCGTGATCGGCAGTATCTTTCAGAGTAAAATTATTAATTCTCTCAAAATCCTCTTTTACCAATAATTGGTCATCAATAACTTTCCCATTTCTTACATAAATATACCTTACACCTTTAAATTCATCGTCCCATTTGGCATCAGCACCTCTGTTGTCAATTGTCAACACACCTGAAAACCAATCGGCAAACACAGCGCCATCAGCTTCCACAGGTTGTCCATTCAACGAATTTATGGAGAAAAACGTTGGCTCCACAATAGTATCTATTCTCTTATTCTTAGCCGTATTCAAAACCGTACCGGTATATCCCCCAACTATTTTAGTATTGACATTCAAAAGATACAACATACTATCTCTTATCTCCCAAGTTGCCACATGTCCTCGATAATTAGCCGTAGAATAAGGATGAAACGGCATTTCTTGTGCTGTACGAATATAAAAGACCTCCAAAGGAGATGGATGTCCCCAACCTGTCTCCAATTTATATTTTTTACCCTCGCAAATAATATAATCAGGTATTTGCTCAGTAGCTTTGAGCGAAAAGGTGCAAACCAAAAGCACCAGAAACAACGCGAAATAGCACATTCATTTCATAACCAACAATTTATTCGTTTATACAATATGAATTACTTTGTACAAAGATACTACTTTTTCCAATAATTGCAAGCATTGCCGGAATATTTCATAGTCGCTTCCGCGAAAAAGAAAATGTTAAAGAAAATCTCCAAATGTTAATTCCGCTATATCTATGCAGCGTAAACCACGCAGTTTTGAGTGCTATTTGGCATACTTTCGAGAGGTAAACCATATAGTTTCGTGGCGACAACACCCGGGTTTCATCACGATGATGATAGGGTTTCGTGGCGACAACGGTATATCATCATCGGGAGAGCGGTATATTTTCGTCGCATAAGTATTTTTCGGAGAAAATACAGAAAACAATATTCTCTGACAATCAACAGTTTAATTTCCTAAAGAGTTTATAGTTCAATTATACGCACATCGCTACATTTTTTCGGAACAATAGAGGCATTTTCGCGTTAAATCAATCGTAGTTAATATTGGATAATTTAGTAATTATCTTAAAAGCATTATCGATAATTCGAGTACAAATATTGCACAGCCTGCATGGGCCGAAAGCATAAAAATACAATCCAAATGCGGCATATATCAACAAAAAAACGTATCTTTGTAAGTTGGTAATAATACGTCTTTGTTTATAACGATTTATCTTACAATCGTTTATTAACATATTGTTATTGCAAGAATGATAGTAAAAAACGAAAAAACAATAAAATACTATGTCAGTAGAATTAAGTGAACAGGAAATAGTTCGAAGGAACTCGTTGGCAGAATTAAAGAAATTGGGCATCAATCCCTATCCTGCCGACCTTTACGAAGTAAATGCAAAAACTTGCGACATATTGGAACAGTTTCCAAAAGACAACACACTGTTTCAGGAAGTAAGCATTGCCGGTAGAATGATGAGCCGCCGCATAATGGGAGCGGCATCGTTTGTAGAACTTCAAGACAGCTATGGTCGCATACAATTATACATAAAACGCGATGAGATATGCGAAGGTGAAGATAAAACACTATACAACACAGTATTTAAACGCCTTACTGACATTGGAGACATCATAGGGGTGAAAGGTTATGTGTTTGTAACCCAAATGGGCGAAATAAGTATACACGTAAAAGAATTTACAGTGCTTAGCAAGTCGTTGCGACCACTACCTATTGTAAAAGAGAAAGATGGAGTAGTATACGACGCTTTCACCGACCCTGAACAACGTTACCGCATGCGTTATGTGGACTTGATAGTAAACCCACAAGTTAGAGACACTTTCGTAAAACGCTCACTTATTGTGAACACTATGCGAAACTATTTCAACGAACAAGGGTATCTTGAAGTGGAAACTCCGGTGCTTCAACCTATACCCGGAGGAGCAGCTGCTCGCCCTTTCATCACTCACCACAATAGTTTGGATATAGACCTATACTTGCGTATAGCCAACGAATTGTATCTAAAACGCTTGATAGTAGGTGGTTTTGAAGGTGTATACGAGTTTTCTCGCAACTTCCGCAACGAGGGTATGGATCGCACCCACAACCCAGAGTTTACTTGTATGGAAATATACGTAGCCTACAAGGACTACAACTGGATGATGACCTTCACCGAAAATATGCTTGAACGCATAGCATCTACTCTTCACGGCAAAACCACCGTTAAAATAGGTGATAACGAAATAGATTTCAAACCCCCATTCCGCCGCTTACCTATGTTGCAAGCCATCGAAGAAGCTACAGGTATAGACATTTCGGGAATGGACGAAGCTCAACTACGCGAAACTTGCAACAAGCTTGGTGTTGAGGTAGATGAAACTATGGGTAAAGGCAAATTGATAGATGCAATATTCGGCGAAAAGTGCGAACACAACCTTATTCAGCCTACATTTATTATAGACTACCCAATAGAAATGTCGCCTCTATGTAAACGCCACCGCAACAACCCAGACCTTACCGAACGTTTTGAGTTGTTTGTAAACGGTAAAGAACTAGCCAACGCCTACAGCGAACTTAACGACCCAATAGACCAACTTGGTCGTTTCCAAGAACAATTGCGTTTGAGCGAAAAAGGCGACGACGAAGCAATGTTCATTGATATGGACTTTGTACGTGCATTGGAATACGGTATGCCACCAACATCGGGTATGGGTATTGGTATAGATCGCCTTACAATGTTCATGACCGGCGAACAATCCATCCAAGATGTGCTATTGTTCCCACAAATGCGTCCTGAACGTAAAGCCAAAGTAAGTAGCGACGAAGATTTCAAGGCCGTCGGAGTAGCCGAAGCTTGGATACCAATGGTTAGAAAACTTGGTTTCAACACAGTAGAATCGCTTAAAGAAGCCAGCGCCAACAAACTTTACAACGATCTAAACGGCTTGCGCAAAAAGAATAAATTGGATATTCCGGCCGTAAAGAAAGAAGAAGTAGATGCTTGGATAGCACAATAATAAATCTCATAAATACAAGAAAATACAGATGTAACCGTCTGTATTTTCTTTTTAATATAGATAACACACCAAACATGAAAAAAGTAGTTATAACCATACTATCAGTAATATATACAATATCGGGTATAGCACAATTCGACAAACATTTCGAAGATAAAACCCTACGTGTAGACTACCTTCGCAAAGGCTACAAAAAAGAACAACAGATAAGTCTGACGGCATTCAAAACCAAACCCGGCAATTGGGCAGGCAGTACCATTCATCTTATAGACCCATTCAACTATGGTGCACATCGCGTATTGGTAAAAGACGCCAACAGCAAAGAAGAAATATATTCGCGTACCTACAACTCTTTGTTTGAAGAATATGTAGCCACCGAAAAAGGCGAAACAAAGACGAAAACCTTCGAAGAAACAGTACTTATCCCCTACCCCAAGAATGCTGTGGAAATACACATTCAAAACAGAGATAAAGACCTAAACTTTGTTACGGCAGAAATATTCAAATTCGACCCGACAAGCAGCAAACTCAAAACAATAAAAAACGACGTGGAAGTACGTCAACTGCACTATTCGGGCAACCCTCACACAAAAGTAGATATAGCCATAGTAGCAGATGGTTACAGCATAAACGACACCGCCAAAATGCGCAAAGACTTTGCCCGTTTTGTAAAAGGGATAATGAAATTCAAACCATTTACCCAACACAAAGAGGATATAAATGTATGGGGAGTGGCAGCAATATCGGAAGACAGCGGCATAACCAACCCACTAAAGAAACAACATCTAAAAACCGCTGTGGGCTCTACCTTCAACTCGTTTGACATAGACCGCTATATAATGACTTTCGAAATACACACCATGCACAACGTAATGCAAAATGCACCATACGATCATATAATAGTAATGTCGAACACAGACACATACGGTGGAGGAGCAATATACAACTTTTATGCTGATGTAACCACCGGCGACCAAGTGGAATTTGTTGTATCTCACGAATTGGGACACCTATTTGGCGGATTAGCCGATGAATATGTAGACCCCACCGTTACCTACAACGACATTCATGATCTAAGCAAAGAACCCCTCGAACCTAACATCACAACCTTGGTGAACTTTGACAGCAAATGGAAACATCATATCGAAGAAGGAGTACCGGTGCCCACACCCGTAAAGAAAGAATACCTTAAGAAAGTGGGAGCCTTCGAAGGTGGTGGCTATCAGGCAAAAGACATATATCGCCCCGTAATACGTTGCATGATGAATACCGGTGGAAACTTCTGCCCCGTATGCCAAGAAGCATTAGAAAAAATGTTTAAAATATATACCGAATAATGGAGATAAACTTGTTGGAAATACTTGCTGCCATAGTAGGACTTATATACCTCATATTGGAATACAAAGCCTCAGCGTGGCTGTGGCTTTTCGGGGTAATATCGCCGATATTGTATGTATACGAGTTTTACATAAACGGAGTATATGCCAATATGGCCATACAAATATACTACGTAATAGCCTGTATATATGGAATAATAGTTTGGAAAGGAATGATAGGTAAAAAACAAAACAACGAAAAACCATCCATAGCTTCTATTCCTCGCAAATACGTATTTCCAACAATAATTATCACCCTTGCCCTATGCATAACCATTCCGCTTGTTCTCAAACTATACACCGATAGTACGGTATGGTTGTTCGATGGCATTTCCACAGCGCTGAGCATAGTAGGAATGTGGATGTTGGCAAAAAAATACTACCAGCAATGGATACTATGGATAATAGTAGAGCCAATAATAATAGCCACATCGCTACAGGCAGAAATGTATGCAACAGCCTTGCTATATGTTGTTTACACCGTTATAGCCATAATGGGATATATTAAATGGAAAAAGGAGGCCTTGAAATGACAACAAACACGAATACTATAAATACCCTCGATACCACAGACATAGACGTTGTAGTACTTGCCAATGGCGAATATCCATGCAACGAGATACCGCTATCACTGATAAACAGAGGTATACCCATTGTTTGCTGCGATGGTGCCATTGCAAAGTTAGACCAACAAGCCATTGCCCCCATAGCAGTTATAGGCGACGGCGATTCTATTTCACAACACCTAAAAGACAAGTACCAAAGCCTTTGGCACTACATAGCAGACCAAGAAACCAACGACTTGACAAAAGCAGTAACCTACTGCATAGAACATAAATTCAAACACATAGCAATACTTGGAGCCACAGGTATGAGGGAAGACCACACCTTGGGCAACATCAGCCTATTGGCCAACTATGGCAAGCAAGCCGATGTAAGGATGTATACCGACTACGGAGTGTTTGTTGCAGTGTTCGAAAGTGCATACTTTCAATCGTTTGCAGAGCAGCAAGTTTCGATATTCAATCTGCGACAAGAAAACCACATCGATGCAGAAGGACTGCTATACCCCATAAAACACCGCAACTTTGCACAATGGTGGGAAGGCACTTTAAACGAAAGCACAGCCGATAATTTTCTCCTAAAACTGAAAGGAGAAGTAATAGTGTTTCAAACCTACGAAAAGAAACAAAGAGATTAATTGAATACATGTAGGTTATAGCCATCGTAATAGGTCGAATAATGCCTCAAAACAGACACTGCGGGACCTTTTACGGGCGAGCCGTCGGTGTATACAAACTGAGAGCCACACTGCGGGCATTCCAATATCAGTCCCGACTTATTCACCTCTACCGCAACCTCGTGACAATGAGGGCAGGCACGCTCGTAAGCCAAAAACTCGGTAAGAGAAAAACGGAATATAACCACACCCTTATATCCACCTATAAAATACTCATAGCCACCCACATTATTGAGATTGTAATAAAACGTGGAGTTGGGATCTATGGTAAAATTGACATATCCGATGGGAGTATCGCTCTCCTTTATGCAACTTGTAAAAGCCATAGAACAAGCCAACAACAATAATATTTTCCTCAATTTGTGCATACCGTTTCAGTTATTTAGTTTCGCTATACAAAATGGTATATACCACATGCGCCACCTGCTTTAAAGCATCCTTGTCTATAACATCGATATTATCGTTTACAGTATGCCAATGTTCAAAGAAACTAGTACCTTCTTGATTTTGAACAATGTCTATCATAGGTATTTGAGCAATCTGATTCACATACAAATGGTCGTCAAGGATGGCAGGAGTATTTTGGTTTACAAACGAAAGTCCGTATTCAAGTTGGTTGGCCACATTCCACACCTTTTCAACAAGTCCGGGAGCAAACACACGCGACACCTCCTCCTTGGTATAACGAGGATTGGAATTACCCACCATATCCAACAATATACCATAATTGGCACGATAAAACATAGTATGAGGAGTTTTGCTCCAATACTGCGAACCCAAACACCATGTATTGTCTTTATAATCGTCTTCAAACTCGGGAATACCTTGATCTTCCACATCAAAAAAGATAATGTCAACCCCCATACCGGGGCGCTTAACCTTCATGTTCCTAGCCATTTCCATAAGCACGGCCACACCGCTTGCACCATCGTTGGCACCAAGTATGGGTTTTCGATGATTATCGGGGTTGGGGTCGTGGTCGGCATAAGCACGCGAATCCCAATGAGCAGCCAAAAGCACACGGTTTTGATTATCGGTATCAAACGAGGCTATTATGTTATATCCTTTTACCGTGCTATTATCCCAAAGCGTTGTATTGAAGTCTTGTACATACACAGTATCCGCCCATTCCGTCATCTTACCGGCAAGATATTTGGCACATTTGCCATGCTCGTTGGTGCCAGGCACTCGAGGACCAAAAGCCAACTGCTCCTCGACATATCTATAAGCCGAATCGGCAACAAAATCGGGAATATCAACCGCTGTATAATCAACAGGTTCTATGGTTTTTACCTCTTTATTATCAGAACCGGAACAAGCAACTGTCAATACTGCAGCACCTATCAATGTCATTAATACCTTATTCATTTTTTCCTATAATTTATCGTCTTTTTCTCAGAATAAACACGAGCTAATAACGCAAAGATTATCATTTTATTGAACAAAAGAAAAAGTTTTTTTGCTCCGCAGCGGTAAATTCAGCGAACAATTATCCATATATCTTACTCCGATAACATATATATCTAAACAAATTATCCCATATATATTACCGAAACAATATATATGGGATAAAAAAGTTTTATTCTAAAAAGTATCTATTCTTCTTTTTGTTGTTCGAGGGATATTTTTACACTATTTACTTCATTTATCAGCTGAGCCTGTGTTGGCAAATATAATTGATATTCACGAGCAAGTATCGTTTTATTATCGTCGGGCAAAGTCATTTTCACCACCGTATCGTTTTTACTTGTACCCAACAAAATACCAATGGTTGGGTTTTCATCGGGTAGTTTTTCACATCTGTCATAATAGTTTACATACATCTGCAACTGTCCTAAATCCTGATGCGTAAGTTTCCCTGTCTTCAGTTCTATAACTACAAAACATCTAAGCAAACGATTGTAAAACACCAAATCAGCAAAAAACTCATCATCTTCGAGCAATATCCTTTTCTGCCTTGCCACAAACGAAAAACCATTACCCATTTCAAGCAAAAAGTCGGCAAGATGAGAAATAATGGCAGTTTCCAAATCTTTCTCATAATATGCAGACTTACGTTCCAAACCCAAAAATTCCAAAACCATAGGGTCTTTGATAATCTCTTGCGGAGTTTGTGGCAAACGCTCCCGCCTGGCTACTGCCAATACAGCCTCCTTGTCATTGCTTAATAGCAAACGCTCGTATAGTTGCGAGTTTATCTGCCGCTCGGTTTCCCTTGCTGTCCATCCATTATTGACCGATTCCAATTCGTAATACTCACGCTTATACGGATCCTCTATTTGTATAAGTAACCGATATTGAGTCCAATTCAATTGCGAACGCAGTGCGTTCGCAATTGGGTAAATCCTATAAAACTTGCGACTTTGCTCTAATTGACGAACTCCAAATCCAGTGCCATAATTAGGCTCCAATGTAGAGGCAAGGTTCTTTATCAGATACGAACCATAGTCGGCACGTTCTTTGCCTTGCTGTTCTTCTTCAAAAATACGCTTACCTATACTCCAATACATTTGCACCCTGCAAAAATCCACACTCCTTACAGCAGTCTGCCGTGCCGTATTGATTATACCTTTTACATCTTCTACAAAAGAACTTCTGATGTTTTCCAAGTATTCACCTCTATTCATAGCATATAAATATTATTCTATTTTCTATTGCAAAATTATATACAGAAACGCACTATCACCAAAAATATTTTCCTTTTGCTCTATTCTTTGCGTGCATAAAACTTATCCCATACACATTGTCGGAACAATATCTATCAGGGCAAACGCACCACTATTAAACCATCGCTAATAAAATTGCAAGAAATTCATTATCCCAACCTGCACGTTTCCTTTTAGATTTAATACTACCCTTACTTGTATCTTGCTTTAATAAAGTGAGAGCTAGTTTATTTATCAAAGATACGTTTTGAGCAGCATTTCGTTTTTT